>NZ_JACJSH010000032.1:0-90863 GCF_014698055.1 Nostoc sp. FACHB-133 | reverse complement strand
TTTGCGAGTCGCTTTAAGCTCTCCGCTTCAGGCACTTATTCAATATAGCGAACACACCCCCTCGTGTCAACTATTTTCTCCAAAATTCTTTTGGACTGTTTTTCTATCGCCATCAAAGCCTTAGAGTGTAAGAGTTTTAAGCTATAGTATTCCTGGAAGTTACTAAGGAAGCAATATATTTGTGAGCAGTTCTGGTGTTTTACCGCCTTGGCTGGTTTTAGATCCTCTTTTGCGTGGCTGGTTGTTGGAAGATATTGGCCGGGGCGATCGCACAACAAATACGTTACTAGTAGAAGATGTGACGCTAGGCTCGGCTAAATGGATAGCTAAAGCTCCAGGGATAACTGCTGGCTTACCAATTGCAGGTCGGGTGTTTCAGATTTTGAATGAAAAAGTCAGCTTTACGGCGGTTGCGGCTGAAGGTAAATGGTGTGAGCCGGGACAGGTGGTAGCTGAAATTCATGGTTCGCTAGATGCGCTACTGATGGGGGAACGAGTTGCTCTCAATTTGGTTATGCGGTTGAGTGGGATTGCTACGCTCACTAATATATATGTAGAGAAAATTGCTGATTTACCTGCTCAGTTGGTGGATACGCGTAAAACTACACCAGGATTGAGACTGTTGGAAAAGTATGCGACTGCTGTGGGTGGAGCGATTAATCACCGGATGGGATTGGATGATGCAGTGATGATTAAGGATAATCACATTGTGGCGGCAGGTGGAATTGAAAAAGCAGTTACCCGTATTCGTTCTCAAATACCTTATCCCTTGACAATAGAGGTAGAGACTGAAAGTTTAGAGCAGGTGAAAGAAGCTTTGAAGCACAACGTTGACATTATTATGTTAGACAATATGCCTGTGGATATGATGCGTGAGGCGGTACAGTTGATTCGCGAGCGGAATAAGCAGGTGAAAATAGAGGCTTCAGGGAATGTGACTTTAGAGACGATTCGCAGTGTGGCAGAGACTGGTGTTGACTATATTTCTAGCAGTGCGCCGATTACTCAGTCCAAGTGGTTAGATATGAGTATGAGGATTGCACTTTAGATAAGTATGGTTGGTTATTTTACTACAAGTTTTGTATAGTCTTGGTTTATTGAAGGATAAAAGTTTCACTAAAAACAATCTATCTATCCCTGTTCTGTGACTTTCCGAAATAAGTAAGCAGTAAATACAGTGAATTATTCAGATGAATAAAAGGGTTTGAAGCCATTCATAGCACTAATAAGTTGGTTAAATCCGAGCAACAAATTGGAATTGTGAAAAACATCAAGCCACGGATAAATTAACCAAAATAGTAAAAGTGGTTGGACGATTAGCCGCAGATTATTGAGAGTATTCTTCCATCCATTTTGATGATTCTATTGCTGATGCACAGTGAAATCAACCGGACTGATTTCTGATACATCAGTTAGAATTTGATGAGATTGATTTAAGGATAAAAAGGCTGGAGAGTTTAAACTAATCATTGTGTAAAGACAAAAAATAATTTCCCACCACCGTTCAATATGCTGGAAACTAGTAAACCGATAATCTGTCCAACCTAATTCTTGCTTACACTGACGAAAACCATATTCTACCCATGTTCTCAAGCCATAGAGGTCGCCCAAAATTTTCTTGAGTTTACCTTTGAGATTTGTGATCACAAAGGACGTAGAATTTTCCGGCATTGTTTCTGGGTCTGTGGTTAATTCCCAGTAAGTTATATCTCTTGTTTTACCATAAATTATTTCTCGGATATATCTAGTCTCTGATTTTTGGTTACTAAATGTTCTGGTAAATTTACACCACTTATTCGCCCTAACCCTTTGATTGGCTGGCAGCCAGACTGCATGATTACTTCTAATTGCTACCACGTAAGCTAAGTTATATGCTGCTAATTTTCTGAGAAATTGGCTACTCTCTCCATATAAACTGTCTGCCAATACTAATTTAATATTCAAGCCCAACTCTATTATTTCTGTAATTATTTCTGTTGCTAATTCTATCTTAGTCTTATATTTGTCTTCTGCTTTTAGCGTACCTTGCGGTTTGAATACTTTGAACAGTAGCGGAAATGTTATGTTATCGTAAACTCCGTAGGCATTGACTGAAACTATCCCGTTATCTATTTTTCCCACACTTCCTAAGTATTGTCTGGCTACGTAATCAGTCTTTTTACCTTTTTTTCTATCTCCTGTTTCATCGATGACTACGGTAATTGCTTTTCCATTTAATGCTCTCTTGATTTTCTCTAATCTTCGGTTCTTTACTTTCTCTACTGACCACTCTGAATTGGCAAGAAAATGATGTAATGATTGGGCTGAGTTTATGCTTACTACTTTTGCTATCTCTGGTAAGGATTTTCTTTTGAGCGTTGAGATTATTCCCAAATGTAAATATTTAAAGCACTCATAATTTCTTACTTCTTTGAATATGTCTCTGTATTCCTCACAATATTCATCTATGACTCCCACTGTTGGGTGGGCATCTCGACGTAAGTGTTTGAGGATTTGTAATTCTACATCCATTGCTCTACCTACTATGTAGAGTTTTTTCTTTTAACTATTATATTCTTTATTCTCGGAAAGTGACAGAACAGGGCTATACTACTATTGGTAGAGTCGATGGTTTGTGGTTCAAGTTGTAGTTTTTTAGCCAGACACTTTTCTAGAACTTGTTTACCCATATCATCTCCCCGTTAGGGCCAGTCATTGTTACCTGCTTGTTTTACAACTGGTTGCGCCCTGCTACCAGCTTCACTCTATAGGATTCCGAGCCTATTCGATGTGGTCAGATCGGGAGTCATTTATCTCTTAAAGATGGGGCTTTCACCCACATCAGAGGAACAGTTATGCGTTTTGGGTGTTACCTTCAAAACCAGAAATGTTGAATGTCAGTACAAAGCTTTACATATTTAGTTACACTAACTTTAAAAAGCCTAAGTTAACATCATCTCATCAAACCAATGAACATAACTGATTTTCTGACACATACAAAATTGTTCGCGTAGCGTCTCGAAGAGAAGATAGCAGAATTTATCTAATAATGTATGTCCCCATTGTGTGGGAATAGATAAAAGCTGTAATATCAGATTAGCTATTAAGCTAACGTAAATTTGTATAGTAATACCATTGAGGTTTTTGGTAATTAATTTGTCAAGTTTTAAATACATTTTTAAAAATTTCTATAATAGTTCAACTCCCCAACGTAATCAATAAATATCCCTGATTTCATCATCAGAAACTGTTGCGTCTTCTGACTTCGGTAAATTAGTCATCTTATCGTTACTCAGTTGTTGTGGTGAACCCTGTAGCAAAGGGGTCTTTGTAGATAAAGTTGTGACGGTCTACCACTTCTTCTAAGATACAAGGTTAGGTTTTGTTCCTGATACTGTTGGCAAAATATCACTTTATACTTTAAAGTACCAAAAAACCTGATTTTTTCGTAGCTTGGTTTGGCTAAGGAAAAACCAATATTTTTATGAACGACAAGTTTATCGTTGAATTAATTACAATATTAAGAAATAATTCGCCAATAGCATCAGGAATGAAACCCAACATAGCCTTATAATTTTTGTAGCTTATAAAGCAAGCCTTTTTTTAACTTCCTCAGCCAAATCTACCAGTAACACTTCTACTTGCTCACCTGTTTTCAAATTTTTCAGGGAAGACTTTTGTGTTGCTGCTTCCTCAGAACCAATAATTACACAAAATTGAATTCCTTGTTTATCGGCTAGCTGAAATTGTTTACCCAAGGGACGCTTATCAAAGTTAGTGATAACATTAATTCCACATTGACGCAGATGTTGCGAAACTTTTAAATAAGTTGGCATTAAATCTTCTTGCATATTTACTACCATCACCTGGGCTGGTGTAGCAGCTAAGGTATTTAGAATACCAGCTTTTAACAATCGACTAATTAAGCGAGTTAATCCAATAGAAATGCCTACACCAGGCATTTTTTCACCCAAGAATACCCCAACTAATTCTTCGTATCTCCCGCCAGAACAGATGCTACCTAAAGCTTCATGTCCTAATAAGGTTGTTTCGTAAACTGTGCCAGTATAGTAATCAAGACCGCGGGCAATTGATAAATCAATACAGAAACGATTTTCGGCAACTCCAAGATTACGCACGCCTGTAATTACCGTTTCTAATTCGCTAATCCCCAGGCTTAATTGCTCGGTTTCTGGCAGGTTTTGGGTGAGATGCTTAAGTTTAGTTAATACTTCATCAACAGAACCATCAATTTTAATAAAATCAATAATTTTTTGAGTCTGTTCTCCTGAAACTCCCTCTTTTTCTAATTCTTGTTTTACTTTACTTTCACCAATTTTTTCTAAATTATCAACAATACTAATACACGATTTAATTTTATCTTCGGTAATTCCTACTGACTTAAAAAAACCTGTAAGAACTTTACGATTATTAATGCGAATCAAAAAATTACCAATATTTATTGCTTCAAATATCTCAGTGATAATTGCAGGCATTTGAGCATCATAGAGCAAGCTGAGTTCACGACGAGCAACTACATCAATATCACACTGGCGGAACTGACGAAAACGCCCATCTTTAGCGCGTTCTCCTCGAAAAACCACATCCATTTGGTAGCGGGCAAAGGGAAAGGTTAAATCATTCAAGTGACGGGCAATATAAGCTGCTAAAGGAACTGTTTGATCAAACTTTAATGCTCTTGCTTCCGAACCCGTTTCGCCTGATTTATCTCTCTCGGCTTGCCGATTTGGTGGCAGAATGGGGTCAATGCCATAAATGATATTATCGCCTTGATTTCCTTTAGCTTGCAGCACTTCTAAACGTTCTACAGCAGGTGTTTCTATGGGCGTAAATCCATAGCTTTCAAAAACTCTACGGATGATATCTAGCAAATATAATTCTAGACGCTTTTCATTAGGCAGAAATTCTGGGAAACCACTAGGAGTAGAAAAATTTATTTTGTCACCTTTTGCCATACTTGTACCTTACTAAGTTGAAATTTGAGATGAAAGCCTAACCATTTGAAGCTGTGGCTACACAAACAAAGTCCGCCTGTGCGGACTAGAGAATAATGATGGTGATTTCTGAAAACAGAAATTACTATCTTAGCCGTTCTTCTTCAATTAAGGTGCGTTGAAAGATTTTATTATTCTTAAACCAATGCCAAGTGCGGGCACGATTATTACTGTCAGGACTAATGTAGATCATTTCGTATAAACTCATTTCTGGGTTTGTTTTATAAATAAACCACAAAATCACAATAGAATCATCAATTTCCCAAGCTTTTCCTTGGATGCGCTCGGTGTCAAACCAGAGTTTATTATCTTTATAGCTTCCTGTAAATTCATACTCTTCTTGTTTTCCATCAGACCATTTGTAGCGATTAATTTGGTAGTAGGGATGAGGGCCATTTTCTGGAAATTGACAGGTTAAGTGAGACTCATAATTATCTAGGATTTTTCCTGTTGTATCAATCAATGTATAAGTTCCTACCCAATCTCCCTCATGACGGGCAAGTACGGGCATTCCTTCTCGAAGATTAGACATTGCAATTCACCTCTCAAAAACTTTGGGTAAGGGATACATACAACACAAGCGAACTACATACATTTAACGCTGGGGTAAGTAAGTGACGGACTCAAACTGCAAGCTCCCTTTGCTTGTAGCAGGACGCAAATCATTAGCCATTTTTCGTACTATTGTTTGAGTCACACTAAGTTACACACCGCAAAACTTATTATATAATGCTGTATGTAGTACTAACAATTCGATCTAGTACTCTGCTTTTCTAGCTTGTATGGACTAATTTTTGAATTCTACACACAACCAATTGTCCACTAATTATGCAAGTTAAATTTGGAATTGGTACAAAATGAAATGGTGCGTTACGGTTTTAAACGTAACGCACCATACTTAATATTTACCAATTTTCTCTTGCGTATTAGTAAATACCACTTTCTCGATTTAGTTGTTCATCATGCTTGGCAATGACCCAAATTGCATGAATACTGCCGGGTAGCCAGCCTAGAACTGTTAGCAAAATGTTGATAAACAATGTAGGCCCAATTCCAACTGTCAGGAAAACGCCTAAAGGAGGCACTAACAAACCTAGAAGATAACGAACTAATTTCATGATTTTGCTGTATTTTTGTGATTTTCTTTAGAGTTAGAGGCTGTCTGAAGATGCCGATTTAGTAAATCCACCTTCGGATATTTTTTATGGAGTAGAAAAGTGATGAAATTACTATTTCTACCCCTTTTAATATTTATCTAGAAGGTAATTCATTTTGGCTTTTTACATCACCACTGCTGGTTAAAAGGTTTCTTTCAACGAAGTAGTTGTTAATGAAGGTGTTAGCAAAAGTTAGAATCACTGGCCCAAGAAGGAAACCAATAATCCCACTGACTGAGAAACCAGGAACTAGCACTGCTGCTAACCAAAAACATAAACCGTTGACGACGAGCGAAAATGCTCCAAATGATAGAAAGTTAAGTGGTAGGGAGAGAGCAGACAAAACTGGTTTAACTGAACCGTTAATTAAACCAATTACTAAAGCGGCAATCAAAGCTGCGGGAAAATTAGCAATATTAACGCCTGGAACAACTAAATCAACAATCAACAGGCTCAAAGCTGTAGCTAGGGCGGTTAATAATGGTGTCAACATTTTTTTGACCTAATCTTTTTTGTTTGTAACTTCTTATCTCATCTTTAACTATGTGCCAGACTTTCACCTCTCTTGCAAGATAGAATTTCTTTCTACCATTAGGTCTATTATTGAGAAAACTATAGTGGTTGTCATATTTATGTGCCCCTACTGTGATGCCATGTTTTCAAGGGTGCGTTAATTTTTTTGTTTAATGCACTCTACAAATTTAAGATTAATTTAATCAGATTTTCCAGACTCAGGCTTATAGTAAAGGGCTGACTTATATAAGACTTGTTCTTGATGGGTTTCTAAAGTGCAATTAGACAAGGGGTAAGTTACACAAGTAACAACATAACCAGCTTGTATTTCACTTGGGCGCAGAAATTTTTGTTCGCTTTGATTAACTTCACCGCTAATGAGTTTGGCAATACAAGCAGAACATTCGCCTTGTTTACACCCAGATGGTAGACGGATACCAGCTTCTTCTGCTATATCCAGAATATATTGATCGTCTGGTACTTGAATTGTGCGATCTAACCCAAGTGTAGGATTGATGAATCGAACTTGATAAACTACCATCTGCTGTTTCTAATTATTGTTTAATTGTTTTCATCGACAAACTAATCCGCTTCAGCTTCTCGTTGATTTCTAACACCTGCACTTTAACTACTTGTCCGACTTTGACAACTTTGTTGGGATCGTCTACAAATCTATCAGTAAGTTGGGATATATGCACCAAGCCATCTTGATGTACACCGATATCAACAAAAGCCCCAAAGTTGGCGACATTTGTCACGATTCCTTCTAGTTTCATTCCCACCTTTAAGTCTCTGATTTCCTTAATTCCTTCTTTGAAGGTGGCATACTTAAACTCAGCACGGGGATCTCTACCTGGTTTTTCTAGTTCGCTGAGGATGTCGCGCAGTGTAGGTTCGCCGACGCTATCGGTAACATATTTCTTCAGGTTGGTCTTTTTGAGTTTTTCGGCAATTTGTGTCACCTGATTTAATGGCACATTTAGATCGGATGCGATCGCTTCTACTACAGAATAACTCTCTGGATGCACTGCTGTATTATCCAATGGGTTGTCACCGCCGCGAATCCGTAGAAAACCCGCCGCTTGTTCAAAAGCCTTTGGCCCTAGCTTTGGAACTTTCAAAAGTTGGCGGCGATTTTTAAAGGCTCCATTCTGGTTACGATAGGCGACAATGTTATTGGCAACTGTTGCCGTAATCCCAGAGACGGAAGTCAGAAGTTCTTTGGAGGCGGTGTTCAAATCTACGCCGACATAGTTAACGCAGCTTTCTACAGTGTCATCCAATTTCTTTTTCAACAACTTCTGATCGACATCGTGCTGATATTGTCCCACACCAATGGATTTGGGATCGATTTTCACTAGTTCGGCTAAAGGGTCTTGCAAACGGCGGCCGATGCTAATAGCACCGCGCACGGTAATATCTAAATCGGGAAACTCTTCTAGCGCTACAGTACTCGCAGAATATATAGATGCGCCGGACTCATTCACCATTACCTTAACAGGTTTGCGTTCTATTGTTTGCAATACTTGCGTCACAAATTCTTCTGTCTCGCGGGAAGCTGTACCGTTACCGATGGCGATTAACTCAATTTTGTACTTTTCAATCAGACTTTTGACAGTTTGTGCTGCTTTCGCGCGTTGTTCAGCCGCTTGATGAGGAAAAACCGCTTGATATTCTAAAAATTTTCCTGTTTGGTCGAGGACAGCAACTTTACACCCAGTTCTAAATCCAGGGTCTATCGCCAAGGTTGGTTTCATTCCTGCTGGTGCAGACAGCAGCAACTCTCGTAGATTAGTCTCAAATGTCTTGATTGACTCTATGTCTGCATAGATTTTTTTCTCAGAAATTACCTCTCCCATTAGAGAGACTTTCATCAAACGGTTAAATGCATCCTTCAACATTGCCTGATAAAAATCACGAATTGGCCGAACTTTGGTTTTAATTTCTTTCGACTCAAGATAGTAAAGTACCGTATCTTCATCAAAAACAATTTCAAAGCTTAATATTTTTTCGGTTTCACCCCGACACAACGCCAGCATATTATGAGGTGCAATATTTTTTACCCTAATTTGATAGTTACGGTACATCTCAAATTTGGTTGTACCTTCGGGATAATCATCTTTGATGCGGGAGACAAATACCCCTTCTTCTAAAAGATAATCGCGGATATATGACCGTAATTCCGCTTTTTCAGCGACTTCTTCCGCTAAAATATCAGCAGCGCCTTTAAGCGCCTCTTCTGCTGTTTTGACTCCCGTGGTTTCAGAAATATACTTAGCTGCTTCTTCTTCCAGTGAAGCCGTTGCAGCATTTTTGAGATTTAGCGACTTGATGAATTCTGCCAGTGGTTCGAGTCCTTTTTCTCTGGCGATAGTGGCCCGGGTGCGACGCTTTGGTCGATAGGGTAAGTATAAATCCTCAAGTTCAGTTTTTTGTAAGCAGGATGAGATTTTGGCTTTGAGTTCATCTGTGAGTTTACCAAGTTGTGCGATCGCACTTAAAATCACCGATTTTCTTTCTTCCAGTTCTGTTAAATAAGTATATCGATCAGCCAGTTCACGTAGTTGCACTTCATTCATTTCATCGGTGCGCTCTTTACGATAACGTGCAATAAAGGGAATTGTTGCACCCTCCGCCAAAAGTTCCAGCGCGTTTTGCACCTGATGAGGTTTGAGGTTTATTTCAGTCGCCAGTAGTTGAGGAATGTTCAGCATTAGGTGTGTAAAATGCAAAAAAATAAAAATGCTACTTCTAAAGGTAATATGCTAGATCCTTATCCTGGCGCAAGGCCAAAGTTTTAAGCTAATTTACCAGATGATTGCTCACAAGAGTAGAAGCCGAAGAGACAAAACCCACCTACGCAAGTAAGTTTTAAACCCTATTAATCAGCGTAGATGAAGGAGAGTTTGTATAGCATAGCGCAGCTATCCTGAGTCGGGAGAGGGTTAGAACAAGCATCGCCAAAACACTTGTATAAGCATACACTTAAACCTTGCTACGCATAGTGTCTTAATATCCCTACTTTGAAAACTTGTTACACGCAGTATCTACCACAAATGAAGGAGTTATTCGCCAAGCTTTTGGATGCTTCATCTATCGCAATAATTATTCAAATTGGTATAAGATACAATGTTGAGTAATCTTGATTTTCTCTAATATTTATTTCGTTCGACTGTTGTGCCTAAAAGCTTATTGGATGTAAAATTGACCACAATTACCAAAACAATTTGTTTTATAAGCACAATAAATAACTTTTCATTCAGAGGTTTGCTAAGATGCCTTTGTTTTTCTTGATACCACTGTGTACTGCTTTAGCCACGGGCTACATGTTTAAAAAGAGTACTGATGAAATTGCATATCTTGCAGGTGTATTCGCGGCTATTAGCTTGATTTTAAGTCTAGTATTAGCACCCTGGCAGATTCAGTTTGGATTGTTAATTGCTGTCTTAATCATTACGAACAGACTTTTGCAGAAAAATGAGTTCAAACAAACTGAAGCTCCAGGAAAACAACCTAGAGAAATTAAATAATCTCAACCACGACAAAATATTTTTTTCAATTTTAAACTGCCAAAAATCATAAGTTATCTAACCCAGTAATGTCTTTAAAAACAAAACTTGGTAACTTTTTGGTCAAAAGCCCTTCAATATGTGTATAATTTTGACAACTTCTTGAAACTGTACTGTATTTATTATTTCCTAATAACGGTAAGCTTCATTTTCTACTTCAGAGAATAAACTGTATAGTTAGGTTAAGTATTGTTGAACTTTTCCATTGGAAAGGCGATGCAAACTTTTAAAAATATATTCATAATCAATCATAGTATCAAATAAAGTTTGATCGTAAAATTCAGAAATTGAGTTTTCCATCTTACTAGGTATCATAAGTGACTTAGGGTTGTTTTGGGATGTATAAAATTTAATATCTTCGTGGATAATATAAAAAACAATTCATACTATCGGTTTTCATCTATGGTGTGTGCTGTATTTAACTAAGAGTTTAGTGTACTATAAGATACATACTATTCTCTGCACTGTTGTTCAAGGTTAATTCTGTTTTCTCAAACTCTTTGCTTTACACTTCTAGAGTCTGACATGAAATCGATACTTCTGTAAGTTTATTAGCCAGAAAGTGCTTTGTAAATGTACAAATAAAAATTCATAATATATATGGGAAAATTTCGATTTTATGAAGTTTTTGTTTAAGTATATTTTCGGTAAATGAATTTTTGATGAAGTGTGCCGATAAATTTGCAACACCCTTTTCTCGTGGTATTCTAGTAAGTGATTATATGTAACAATAAATTTTGAGTAAAGCTCTAGTTAAAATTACATATAATTAAGAACAATCTAAACAAGCCTAAGACTAAATGTAAAACATCTCAAATCTGCTTAAATTAACGTAAGCTGTGAGTTAATCGCCAAACGCTAGTTTACATTAGCCGTTAGTCTCGTGAAAAACTCCCTTTGGACATTAAGTAAAATCCCCACAGACCTGTAAAGCGCATTACTTGAGACTAATTCATCTCTCTATTTTCTGCAGCCAAGCAGACTTCTATTACTCATTGTGTTCCCATGTCCAAAAAGACTACGTATACACACCCAAGCTGAGTACAAGTTTTTATTAGTCGGCTTAGTTACCAGCCGAGGTTACAGATATGTTATGTAAGCTTGGAGACTGACAAAGCCCTCAATTTTCGGATATCTGCATCACCTATGACATAGATGTTGCGATCGCACTACAAAGTACTCTGGAAGCATAGCTGGCTGATACGGAAGCCTTCTGCAATTCACAGTTTGGTAAACCCAAACTGAAAGTACAACTATAAGCACTTGACTCCGACAATACCGGATGCTGCAATAATATAGCAACCGTTTTACAAGCTGTATAGTATTTAGTTGCTAACTCTTGGGCACAGCTTTTGGTGGTCATTTTGATCTCAGTCCCTTCAAAATAGCCTTCTTAATGTTGTTATCTATTTTAGGAAGTGGAAGTCGAATTGCACAGAAAGTATCACCGAAATCAGAAACGTCCAAAACAATAGGTTGTTTACTGGCCGGTTCATACCTACTATCTCGATTGAGGGAAATGTACGATGAAATCTATATTGGAAATTTCAAACGTTAAAATAATTCCCTATATTATCTTGTTTGTCAGTATTTTATTTAGTATTTCTGGGCAATTGCTCATGAAATATACCATGAGTCATACAGATGAGGGACTATTAGATTGGGTATTTCTTCAAAAATTAGCATTAGCTGTTAGTGTTTATTGTTTGGGAATAGTCAATTGGATACTGGCTTTGCGATCGGTAAAATTGAGTATTGCTTATCCACTGACTAGTTTAAATTATGTCGGTATACTTTTCGGTTCCTACTACTTTTTTAATGAGGTGATTACACTAACTCGAATTGCAGGAGTAATCACTATTTTTATAGGTATTCTTTTAGTAGTTATTCCTCTGAAAAAGCCTATATAAATTTCTCTATAGTAAATTTTACAAAACATATTGGAATATGAACATTATTACCTGGCTACTTTTAATAGTTGTAGTTTTATTCGGAACCACAGCTAACGTATCACTAAAATATGGACTTCATATTTCTAGCCATACTAAGGGATCTAGCACATCTATTTTAAATCTTTTATTGTCTCGTTATTTTTGGATTTGGTTTATCTGCTATACATTTATGACTGTATTGTGGCTTTATGTATTGCGGACAATTCCTCTAAGCCAAGCATTTCCAGTTTTAGGACTAATGTATGCACTAATCCCAATTGCTTCTCACTATCTTTTAAAAGAGCGAGTTGCATTTAGCCAGTGGTTAGGAATATCTATTATTATATCTGGTGTAATTCTGGTTGTAAATTGATAGCTAAAGGCACAAATGTTGAGGCTATTAAGGTTATTAACAGCTTCTGAAGATCAATCTCAAAAACATAGCTACAAAAATATAAATTAAATTTATGAATATAGGTATTATTGGCGGAGGCATAACTGGACTCGTATTAGCCCAACGTCTTGCACATCAAGGACATATAGTAACTGTCTTCGATAGCAACAAACAGCTTGGTGGACTGACAACTTATCATGATTATGGGTTGTTTACTTGGGATCGCTTTTATCACGTTATCCTACCTTCTGATACTCATCTAATAAATTTTCTCAGAGATATTGGTCTGGGAGATAAACTGCGTTGGCATAGAAGTTTAACAGGATTTTATGATCATAAAAAATTCTATTCTATCAGTAACACTATAGAATTTCTTCGCTTTCCTCTATTTGGACTTATAGGTAAAATCAGATTAGCTTTTACTCTGCTCTATGGTTCACGTCTTAATAACTGGCGGCGCTTAGAGAAGATTTTAGTAGAAGATTGGCTATTAAAACTCGGTGGTAAAAGCACATACGAAAAGCTCTGGAAACCTTTACTTCTATCCAAATTAGGAGAGAACTATAAGAGAATATCAGCAGTTTTTATTTGGGCTTATATCAAACGACTATTTTCAGCGCGTGATTCTTCATTAAATAAAGAACAACTTGGTTATGTCTCAGGCGGTTACAAAACTGTTTTTGACCATATAGAAAAGTTAATTTATGCGGCTGGAGGTCATATTCACACAGGGGTTGCAGTAGAATATATCGCACCTCATTCAGGTGGTGGAATGTTGGTAGAATTTCAGGGTAAGAAGGAGCATTTTGATAAGGTAATTTTTACTGGCCCGGTTAATATTTTGCAACAAGTTGCTGCTGATGAACTGATAAAAGTTTCCGACACTGGTGAAACAGTAGAATACCTGGGTGTAATCTGCATGGTATTGATTACTCGCAAAGCTTTAGTTCCTTATTACGTCGTAAATATCGCCGATAGAACTATTCCTTTTACCGGAGTCATCGGTATGAGCAACTTAGTTTCTTTGCAAGAAACGGCAGGATATCACATGACATTTCTACCAAAATATATCCTTTCCACTGACCCGTTGCTAAAACAGCCTGATGATGAATTGCGCCAAGTATTTTTTCAGGGTATACGTTTGATGTTCCCAGAACTCAAATCAGATGACATTGTAGCAGCACATATAAATCGAGCTATTAAAGTGCAGCCACTACAAGTTTTAGATTATTCCAGCCTTGTTCCAAAAGTGAGTACCGACAACGAAGATTTTTTCGTCGTCAATACCTCGCAGTTGGTCAATGATAGCGTCAACAACAACGCAGTTGTGCGACAGGTCGATGAATTTCTCAAGAAATCAACATTGCTGAATTCTTGAAATTTGATTAATTGGATTTTATTTTAAAAATTACAGGAGTATTTATGAGTCTTTTTGTTCTTTTACCCGCATATAACGAACAAGAATCAATTCGCCCCTTGTTCAAAAGATTTCAGACATTACAGCAAATCTCTAATATGGAGATAAAACTGATTCTTGTTGATGATGGTAGTAGTGATGCAACTGCTCAGACTGCTTTAGAAGAATCTCAATCACTGGGAGTATTACTTAACTTAGTCCAACATCCCAAGAATGCTGGTTTAGGTGAAGCAATTAAAACAGGTTTTAGGACGTTTTTGGAAATTTCTCAAGAAGGCGATTTTTTAGCCGCAATGGATTGCGACAACACTCAACCACCAGAACTCTTAATAAAGATGTATGACACTATGATAGCTGGTAGCTATGATATTGCGATCGCATCTAGATATCGGAAAGGCTCTAAAGTCATAGGTTTATCAAAATTTAGAGAGATAATGAGTTACGGAGCTAGCTGGCTATTTAGAATCGCAGCCCGTGTACCAGGTGTAAGAGATTATACTTGTGGCTATAGGTTATATAACCGTAATTTTGTTAGTAAATTAGATATGTATTATGGTGAAAATCTATTTACTGAAAGTGGATTTGCTTGCATGATAGATTTACTATTGAAAGCCAAAGTACTCAGACCAAAAATCGCAGAAATTCCAATGGTTTTGAGATATGACCAAAAGCCAACTGCGAGCAAGATGAAAATTTTGAAAACTATTACTCGCACACTGAAGCTCTTGTTTAAGAATCTATTATCTACAGGACAAAGTTCCAATTTAAGTCAGACTTTCAATGAGCGACAAACAGCAAGAATTCCACTGAAAATGGGAAATCGTAAATAAAGCTAAGAGTGATAGTCTGGATTAAATTAAGCCTTTGTAGGAAATAAGATTACATATTTAGTAGGAGTTATTCGTCAGGAAATTTCTTTCTTCTTACTAGAGTTAGAGCATCTCTAGCTCCTGACTCCCTTCATTGAGAAGAGTACTAAGTAAATACATAATATTAGGTGTATCTCATTTTCTGCCATTACCCTCAATGGTGGGAATTTTCAAAATCTCAGCCCGCCTTTGCGGGCTTTTTTATTGACAACCCTTTTGAAGGAGAGTTAGGGAAATCCACACTACTTTTCAAAGAATTGGTCAAGATGGTAGTTGAGTAAATTTGCTAGAGTGAACACACCAGGATTTTTCAGTCAAATCTCTGAATTACGCCAGCAGACGAGGCTACCCATGCTTACAAGTACGCTACTTCTCTCGAATCAACTTCCCACCTTACAATATTCCTCTACACCAGAGCGTTTCGATGAAACCTGGGAAGCCCCCCTGGCTACCCTCCTGGGATTAGGACGCGCCGCAGGCGCTGACTTCATCGAATTATTTTTAGAACGTCGCAACTATATTAGTTGTCTTGCAGAAGAGGATTCCATCACTAGTATTTCACCAAGTCTGTCTACAGGTGCGGGAGTCAGAGTATTTCGTGGCAAAGCCGATTGCTACGTCAGCACTAATGACCTTTCGTTTTCTGGTTTGAAAGCAGCTTTAGAAAAAGGTCTGTCTATCCTGGGATTGCAATTACCTGCTCCTAAAGCTTTCATCCCAGAAATTAACCTGGAACTACTGAGAGATTACGCCACAAAAAGAGGTAAAGATGCATGGCTACCAGTGTGTAGCTCCATCCGCGAAATGGGAGAAGTCCTCCTTGATGGGACTGCTCACCTGAAGCAAAAAGCTAGCCACGTTCAATCACGCCGTGCTACCTATTTTCGGGATTGGCAAGAAGTCTTAATCGCCGCCAGTGACGGAACTTTTGCCCGTGATATTCGCCTCACCCAGTCGGTAGGATTTAACCTATTGTGTGCTGATGGTGCTAATCGTACCTCAATTGGCGATCGCGCGGGTAATACTAGCGATGCCAATTTCTTGAGAACTTGGGATTCTCAACAAGCCGCCGAAAAAATAGCAGAATCTGCCGGCAAAATGCTCTACGCGGATTACGTAGAATCGGGTACTTACCCGATTATTATGGCCAATCACTTTGGCGGCGTAATCTTCCACGAAGCCTGCGGACACCTGCTGGAAACCACTCAAATTGAACGCAATACCACTCCCTTTGCTGACAAAAAAGGCGAAAAAATTGCCCACGAAAGTTTAACAGCCTGGGACGAAGGGCGCTCTGAAAATGCCTTCGGGACAATTGACATGGATGACGAAGGTATGCCTGCTCAAAGAACCTTATTAATTGAAAAAGGCGTTCTCAAAAACTTCTTAGCAGATAGAACAGGTTCTGCACGCACCGGACACCCCAGAACTGGAAGTGGTCGCCGCCAAAACTATACTTTTGCTGCTGCTAGCCGGATGCGTAATACTTATATTGATTCTGGCGAATATAGCACTGATGATTTATTTGCCTCGGTTGATAAAGGTATTTACTGTAAGAAAATGGGTGGTGGTAGTGTTGGTGCTACAGGTCAATTTAACTTTAGTGTTGATGAAGCTTATTTGATTGAAAATGGCAAAATCACTAAACCCCTAAAAGGAGCAATTTTAATTGGTGAAGCTAAGGAAATTATGAATAAAATTTCTATGTGTTCCCAAGATTTGGAAATTGCACCAGGTTTTTGTGGCTCTGTCAGTGGCAGCATTTACACCACAGTCGGGCAACCCCACATCAAGGTTGATTCTATTACCGTCGGTGGACGATAATAATTTTAGATTTTGGACTTCGACTCCGCTCAGTCGAACGATTTTGGATTTTGGATGGTAATATTCAAAATCCAAAATGCTCATGCTCCCGGATAATTCCGTAGGTTCAATCTAAAATCTAAAAGAACAAATTGTTTGACTGTTACTTCAGTCAGAATTATTCGAGAGAAATATAAGCAATAACATCCAAAATCTAATCTTAAATAAAAATAGAATCGCTGCCAATCCAAAATCTAAAATCTAAAATCCAAAATTGACTATGCCAAATATCAATGAGATTGCAAACTCTGCTAAGGACAATGCCGAAAAGCTTGGTATTAAAAAATTTGACATTTATGGCTCAACAGTAGACGATACTAGCGTGCAAGTAGACCAAGGTGAGCCAAAACAGGTTAAAGCTTCAAATCGCTCTGGTGTTACTGTTCGTGTCTGGAATGAAGATAATACAATGGGTGTCACCAGCACCACAGATGTAGATTCCAAAGGACTGGAATTAGCTTTGAAAACTGCTTATGAAGCCAGTTTCTTTGGTGTTAAAGAAAATGTTCCTGATTTTAGTCCCGAAGCTACTGCTCCTATTGCAAATAAACCCCAAGATAAGACACCCCAAGCACCTGTTGCTGAACTGATAGAAAGATTGTTGATAGCTGAAAAAGAATTACTCGCAGCTCATCCAGCAATAAAAGGCGTGCCTTATAACGGTTTATCACAAAGAGATATTGACAGATTCTATCTAAATAGCGATGGCGCAGTCAGAACTGAATCTCATTCTTTAGCATCAGTTTATCTTTACAGCAAAACTGAAGAAGAAGGAAAAAAACCTCGTAGTGCAGGTGCTTTTAGAATCAACCAAAGTTTAGATAATCTAGACATCAATGGTTGCATCAAAGAAACTGCCGATAAAACTATCAGCCACTTGAACTATGAAAAAATCAAGACTGGTAAATATCGAGTTGTTTTCTCAGCAGAAGCTTTCTTAAGTCTGTTGGGTGCTTTTTCTAACTTGTTCAACGCTCAAAGCATTTTGGATAATCAAAGCCTATCTACTCCTGATGATTTAGGTAACCAAATTGCTTCTCCTCTACTTTCAGTTTTTGACGATGCACTGCACCCAGCTAACGTAGGAGCAGAAACTTTTGATGGTGAAGGAACTCCGACTCGGCAGATTTCGCTAATTGAAAATGGCGTTTTAACAAGCTTTCTCCACAGTGCAGGCACTGCTAAAAGGTTGAATGCCCAGCCAACAGGTAATGCTAGTATTGGTGCAAAAGTCAGCGTTAGCCCCAATTTTTATCATGTTTTTACAACAGCAACTCCTGAAGAAGAGCTAAGTTTAGACACTGCTGAAAATGTGATTTTTATCGATGATTTACAAGCTCTCCATGCAGGAGTTAAATCTTTGCAAGGTTCCTTTTCTCTGCCATTTGATGGTTGGCTAGTTAATAAGGGTGTTAGGACAAGTATTGAGTCAGCAACAGTTGCTGGCGATTTCTTGGAACTCTTAAAGTCAATTATTTATGTAGAAAAAGAAGCTGAGTTAACGCCAGGGGGAGTTTGCCCGAAAATCTGGGTTAATGAACTGTCAATTACTGGTGAATAAAATTTAGTAAGTGCAGAGTTAGGAGTTGAATTTAACTCTTAACTCATCACTTTGAAATCATGACTCACCATTAATATTCACCACCAACGCTAATGGCAGTATTGAATACATCTGCACCGCTTAAATCAATATTAGCTAAAACAGCGCCATCTACGTCAGTATTATATAAACGGGAATTACTCAAATTAACGTTGGTGAGATTAGCATTATTTAAGATGGTATCGCTGACAAATGCTTCTGTGAGATTAGCAGATTTCAAATTAGCACCAGTTAAATCAGCGCCTTCTAAATTAGCACCTTCGAGATTAGCTCCTTTTAAATTTGCATTTCTCAGGTCAACACCTATCAAATGAGCGCCTTTGAGGTTTGCTCCTGCTAAATTACATCCCAAACATTCTCTAGTTTCCAGCAAGCGCCGGACAGGGGCGGAGTTTTCTGCTTTGACGGGAATCGGAGCGGCTAAAGATAGCGTGCTGAGTAAGGCTGCTGCCGTCAAAAAAATTCTTTTCATATTTACCTCCGACACTTCTAGAAGTCATTAAATTTTTAACTTCTACGATACTAGTGTGCCAAGATTACTGAATTCTGTACTCATGCGATCGGAGGAATATGTAATTTCTATGAGATTAGATATTCTTCTGTAAATTAGTCCGATGGGATTAAAATTAAAAGTTTTTTAGTAGATATTACAAGTGCTTGGACACCGCAAGCAACGCCGAAAAATCATTTTTAAACCGCAGAGGCGCAGAGAGCGCAGAGAGAAAAAAGAGATTTTACTAGTCACCTTGAAAGGACTAGTACAACACGGCGGAAATAAACCACCCATTCTAAATTAATGAAATGCTTACGCTGTATTCATTTTTAATTTTTAATTTTTAATTTTTAATTCCGCATTGCGGTACTAGTCCCATTATTGATTTGGGTATCAGCTTCCTTAGCTCGTAATTGAAGATTTGTTTAACTGACTAACTGCGCGGCGGAATTGAAAAATTGACGACACAACCCCCTAGTAAGCAAAATTGTTGTCAACAAGTTAGCGAAAGCAACCATAAATATAATCAAAATTTCGTAAGATACTGCATCGAGAGGTTTCACACCAGCTAGTAACTGTCCGGTGGTGATTCCTGGTATTGCGACCATCCCGATGAGAATCATTTGATTGAGAGTGGGGAGCAATCCGGCTCTGATGGCATCTTTGCGATACTGGCTAACTGCTTGTTGGGGCGTTGCACCTAAGCTCAAGTGGGTTTCTATTTCGAGATGACTGGAATTAATGGTGCTGACAAGACGATCGCCTGCGATCGCAGCTGCATTGGTAGCATTGCCTAAGACTATTCCTACTAAGGGAATTATATACTGTGGTTCATACCATCTGTCTGGTTGAATAATCAAGAAGTTGGTGTAAAACACTGTCAGGACGGTACTAATTAAAATTGCACCCCACACCAAAGGCAACAAATGAGGAATTTTTTGGCTGATGCGATTTCGTGCGACAATCGCCGTAATTGTCAGCATTATTGCTAATAGCGCCAAAACTGCCCAAGCATTGTCTAAAGCCAAGATGAAATCTAAAATGTATCCCAATACAAGAAGTTGTAAGATGGTTCTCCCAGTAGCAAGGGCTAGGTTCAACTCTAATCCTAATTTTTCCCAGGCAGATAAACCAATGGCGATCGCCATCAATCCCACAGCAATAGCTAAATCCACGAAATCCAGCTTGATCATATCCTGCATGGGTTTTCTATCTCCTAGTATTTTCTTCTCAAAGCAGCTTACACACCTGGAACTTTGATCCGATGTGTTGGATCTTGGTTGATATATATCACCTTCATCAATTCAAAATTAAAAAATGGTACAACCTTAACATGGCAAACTCCTAGTATGTCTACTATCTGTAAATTAAATGTGCGGTAGTCTACCGCGCCACAATTTAAGTAAAAACCCTAATAGATGCGTATCTTAGGCGATAGTCTCTTAGTTGCTCCTTTTTGATTAACAATTCAATCAGCAAAAATTGACTCTCGAAGTGCATCCTTTGTATCTCCCGATAAAATGAGAACTCATGATCCAAAGTGTAAATCCCATCCCTGCCTTTGATATCAAGCAGCAATACACCACCATCGAAGCAGAAGTAAGTGCAGCCGTTTTAGAGGTTCTGGCTTCTGGTCGCTATATTGGCGGCCCCCTAGTTGAAAACTTTGAGCAACAATTTGCTGCTTATAATACTGTTACTCAATGTGTGGCTTGTAATTCTGGTACTGATGCGCTCTACTTAGCGTTACGAGTCTTGGAAATTGGTGCAGGCGATGAAGTGATTACAACGCCTTTCACCTTTATTGCTACATCTGAAGTAATTAGCGCCGTTGGCGCAAAACCTGTTTTTGTTGACATTGACGCTACTACGTTTAATTTGGATGTGGAGCAAGTAGCAGCAGCGATTACACCTAAAACTAAAGCGATTATCCCGGTTCACCTGTTTGGACAACCTGTGGATATGACATCATTGATGGCGATCGCTCAATCTCACAATTTGTCAATAATTGAAGATTGCGCTCAGTCTACAGGCGCAATGTGGGCTGATGAAAAAGTAGGAAGTATTGGACATATTGGTTGCTTTAGTTTCTACCCTACCAAAAATCTTGGTGGTTGCGGTGATGGCGGAGCTATAACGACTAATGATCCTGCGATCGCTACTAAACTGCGAATACTCCGGGAGCATGGTAGTAAAGTTAGATATTTACACGAGGAAATCGGTGTAAATAGCCGCTTGGATGCTCTCCAAGCAGCCATATTGCAGATTAAGCTGCGTTATTTAGATACTTGGAATGATCGCCGCCGAGATATCGCCAACTATTACTATCAATTCCTTAGCCAAATTCCGGGAATCGTCCCGCCTCAAGAATTACCTGGGGGTATTGGGGTATGGAATCAATACACTGTTCGCATCTCAGGCGAAGGGCGAAATGGTTCTAGCGCCAAATATCGAGATTGGGTGCGTAATCAATTGCAAGAACAGGGCGTAAGTTCAATGATTTATTACCCCTACCCTTTACATTTGCAGCCAGTTTATCAAAATCTGGGCTATCAAATTGGGGACTTACCAATAGCAGAGCAAGCTTGCCATGAAGTCATAGCTTTGCCCATGTTCCCAGAATTGACACAGCACCAGCAAGACCAGGTGATTTATGCGTTGAAGGATTGTTTGGGGTGAGGGGAGTGGAGGAGAGGGGGAAAGGGGGCAGGGAGAAAGGGAGAAGAGTTTTCCCGTCTGCTCCCTGCCCCTCTACCTCTTTTCAATGCCCAATACCCACTCCCTACTCTTACTTCTGAGTTAGCACTCTTGCAGTTGCCAAAGCTTCTACTAAGCCACGCACAGCAGCAATCATTGCTATTTCACTATTGAGTTGGTTGATGGCGGAACCAACACCAACACCAGCTGCACCAGCAGCGATCGCTAATGGTGCTGTAACGTTAGAAATGCCTGAAGCACACAATACTGGCACTGACACCACACGGGAAATCTCAAAAGCTGCTGCCAAGGTGGGAGCAGCTTTTTCAATTAATCCTAAAGTTCCAGGGTGAACTGGGTTACTGCTAGTACCGCCTTCGGTTTGGATAATATCTGCTCCAGCTTTCACCAGTTCTTCTGCTAACTGCACCTGTTGATCTAGTTCCAAAATGTGGGGAACGGTGACAGATAAGGTGATTTCTGGGAGAAGAGCGCGGGTTTGCTTAGTCAGCGCTAGCACTTCTGGAGCCTCAAAGCGACGACCCTGAGCATAGAAGGAATCGAAATTCCCGATTTCAATTAAATCAGCACCAGCCGCCACAGCTTGCACAAATTTTTCTGGTTCTACTGCTGATACACAAATTGGTAACTTTGTCAAACTTTTAGCTAACTGTACCAAAGCGCGATCGGCGGCAATATCAACAAAAGTAGCACCGCCAAATTCCGCAGCTTTGACAGTAGCAGCAACGCTAGCAGCGTCGAAGTTATTCAAGCCGCTAATCACTTTCAGAACGCGGCGGTTAGTAAATGCACGTTGGAGTGTAGGATGCATCGTCATGGTTAGGCTTTTGAAGCTATGAAAATTATAAATTAGGTATATTCTACCGTTACTCAGTTGATGAGGAACTAAATCACTATGACAGTTGCCAAATTTTGATAGTTTTATCCTTTACCGCCACTAACCAGAATTTTACCTATCAAAAGTTTACTCTCCCAATTCAGCTAAGTATTAAATGCAGCACTACAGTACCATGAAGCATAAACTTCAGCAGATATCTATGTGAAAATAATTTAGTTCTGTTAAGTAATTCTTTTCAGGAGGAAGACATGACTGAAGAAATCATGGCAAAATTTGACGATCAAGAAATACTTGAACTTTGGGACAATAGAGCTAGAGACTGGGATATTCAAGTTGGCGATGATGGTGACAGTAATCGAATTTTGAACTCAGATCCAGTACTATGGAGTTTCGCTGGTAACGTTGCAGGATTGTCTGTCCTCGATGCTGGTTGTGGCACAGGGTATCTGGCACGCCAGCTTTGTCTAAAAGGGGCCAGTGTAACTGGTATAGATTTTTCACCTCAGATGATAGAAATTGCCAAATTCAGAGCTAGCCAAAATAATCTAGATATAGATTTTCATTTGGATTCATGCACTGAACTAAAGTCGCTTCCAGATGAGCAATTTGATATGATCGTCTCAAATTATGTTCTCATGGATTTGCTCGATCTCGAAGGAGCAATAAGGGCATTCAATCGTGTTCTTAAGCCTAGTGGTATTGCAATCCTTGTGTTCTCACATCCTTGCTTTCCCCAAGGCAACTCGACAACTGTAAATGAGGATGG
Organism: Nostoc sp. FACHB-133; assembly: GCF_014698055.1. NCBI lineage: Bacteria > Bacillati > Cyanobacteriota > Cyanophyceae > Nostocales > Nostocaceae > Nostoc > Nostoc sp. FACHB-133. The sequence goes on along the minus strand of NZ_JACJSH010000032.1, from coordinate 67,741 downwards.
GACAGTTTCTTATAGTTGGGCTTCTTCTTACTTTGAAAGGACACAACACAACGACGAGCCTTGGAATCATTTCACAACACCATTTATCTGGTTCCACCGCCCTCTTTCCGATTACTGGAAAGTCTTCAAAGCAGCAGGTTTTTCTGTAGACGAATTTGAAGAACCAAGAATTACCCCAGAGCGATATCATCTTGCCGAAAATGACCGGAAGCTTTTCAATTCCCAAACACGTCCTTATTCGGTAGTTTTTAAACTTCTGAAGGTTAAAGGATTACATAGGAACCCATAACTTTTAGTTTTAGCCATCACCTTCGTAGCACTTTTTACTAATATCCTAATCAAACTCTAAAGGCCACAAATCAGAAATTGGTACTTCCCATCCTGGGAGCAAATCGGGAACTCTTAAAATATCGCCATCACGAAGTATTATTGCTTCTTGTCCAAGGTTGTAAACTTCAACAATCCGCTCATCTGGATTGAGTAAAATTCCTACTTTAGTTCCTAAACTGTCACTCCAAAGACTTCATATCTAAATGAGAAAACAGGAATAAGCAGTAAAATCGAGTATTACTGCCTATTTTTCAAAACAATCCATTGCTGTTTGGACTTTCTCAACTTGTCTTGGTGCTTGCATTTCGTTAAAAAGTGCGATTGCTTGTAAAAAACTTTCCCTACTTTGACTAATTTCACCCATTTTTTTATGAGTTAATGCCAATTGATAATAAGCCTCAGCTAAGTCTGATTTAGCACCAATTTTATCCAGAATTTCTATTGCTTCTGAATGATGAAAAATTGCTCTTGCAAATTCTCCCTGTTCTCGGAAAAGTTCCGCAAGACAACTTATAGCTTTAGCCTTAATCTGAGTAAAGTTGTTTTCTTCCGAATGAAATATAGCTCGTTGGCACAACTCAAAAGATTTTTTCAGATTACCTAAATTTTTATAAGTTAAGCAGAGAGTTACTAAACTATGCCCTATTCCCCACAAAGTCACTCTAGTTGATGTTGAGATGCTAGAAAAGGCAACTTCAGCAAGATTAAAGGCATCTTCTCTGCTACCAAAGCGTGATTTTATCATAGCTAGACAGCATTGGGCATAAGTCATGTAATCATCAAGATTGCTATTTTGTTCAGCAAGTATACAAACAGAATTGAAACAATCTTCGGCTGCTTGTATTTCCCATAATTCAAGTTTGCAAAGCCCTGTATTAAACAAAATAGAAATCTCTGTTTGTTTGGCATCTAATAATGTGCCTAAGACTTTTCCTGATTTATCATAGCATTCTATCGCTTCTCTAATGCAACCGATTATTCGATATGTATAGCCAAGGATATTGTAAAGTCTAATTAATCTTTCTGGTGATTCTATATCGTCTATTATTCTCTTAATTACAGAAAAATTTTTCTGAAGCAGTCCCAATTGGTAAAACGAGGAACCTAAAGGTAAACCTGTACCCCATTTTTTACCTCTTCCTTGTAAAATTACATCACCAGCTTGCTCAAAATCACTAATTTCTACATAGTGATAATAAGCTTCTAAAGCAGTTAAAGCATCATTTATATTTTTAATAGATGTAACTCTCTGTGTCCAACATTCTGCGGCTTTTCGGTTTACTAATTCCCATTCTTCACTGACTAATCTTAATCTACTAATCGCTTCATCACGAATTACAGGATGTAACCAATATTGTCCTTTTTTTGCTTCTATCAAAGACAAATCTTGTAGAGCTTTAATTACACCTCGCCGTTTTTGGACTGGTACATCCCAAAGCAAACATAAAACTCCCTCGATAGGTAGTGAAGGAATATCTTGATAACGATAGCATCCTAAACGACAAAGGAGACGATAAGCTTCTAAGTCAATTTGTTGGAGACGGTTAAATTGACTTGCGACTAAATCTTTTAATTCTCTTTCTATTAATAAATCTGTAGAGTTTTCCTGCCAATATGAATGAATATCACCAGAAAAATCCGTCAATATTGCTCCTCGGAGAATTTGCATTGCTTTGGCGTTACCTCCATAAGCTCTGCACATTTCGCTGAGAATAGTACAATCACAATTGATGTGGCAACTGCTGAAAAATTCTCGCCATGCTTCATCATCTAAACCTTCGAGTGGGTAAAGATAAACCTCTACGCTAGACTCCCGCAAACGCTCACGACTTGTAACTAAAGTAACTGAATGCACATCTGAGTCTGCTAATACTCTCAATAGCTCAACATAAGGGCGACGATATTCTAGGAACTTACCATTTTTATCGAGAGCAGTTTCTAGATTATCGATAAACACCCCAATTTTAGAAGTTTGTTCTCGGAGTTTGCGCCGTAGTCGTTCTAAGCTGATCCCAAAGTCTCTTCCCGGTTCTTCGTTAAAGTATCGCCGTAGCCATTCTTCAACTACACTCTCTACAGGAGTCAGGTTTTGGATTTCTGTGGCCATCCACAGTTCTAGGACAAAATTAAATTTTTGACTTTTAAAATATTTGCGTGCTAATCTTGTTTTGCCAACACCACCTTCACCCTGGATGAGGATAACTTTTTCTCCCCGACTGAATAAGGTGTGGAGTTCGGCTATTTGGCGATCGCGTCCTACAAAGTTAGAATCTAAATCTTGGGGTTTAGTTCCATTCGTCGCTAGATTTGGAATCTGAGAAGCTTTTTGCGACTGTTGGTTTGTTCTAAATCCTTGAACTACGCCTTGGAAGGTAGATTTTGAGACTTTTGCTCCTAGAACTTTGGAGAGTAAATGCCAAAGTTCTGCACCAACTGCTTTTAAATGCGCTTCTGTATAGCCACGGCTGTTGGCGATATGCTGGTAAGTCCGCTTTTCATCCTCCCACAAATTACGCAAGATAATCCTTTGAGTTTTATCTAGATGTTCTCCCGTCTTGAGAAAAACCAAGTTATCTACAAACTCTAAGGCCTCTTCTACACCCATTTGCTAACTTGATGTATCATTTGTAATTCATTATAACCATACTTTTACTACTTCTTCCTACCTTCCATACTACAAAAAAACTTTTTCCTACTGGGTAGGAAGCTTACTTTATCCGACTGCAAAGCATTATGGACTGTATTACTGTTGTAAGTAATACAGGCGAAGTTAAGTTAAGCGCCAATAATAAGGTGGTTGAGGACAGATTTTACCAGCGTTACTACTGCAACCTTAGTAAATCACAGATGTTATTTGTTACCGTCCTATATCAATGACTCCTGAAAGTGGTGTCTACTAAACAGCAGTGGGTATTAACTAACTAGATTCTGTAGAGCATATTTACAACTAAGTATGTAAGTCTTTATCCTACAGGAGGTTCAATGATGTTAGACAGAGATTGTCATCATGATTGCAATCAGAATCAGTGCCCTTTTGCCCAAGATACACGTAATCCCAATAGATATGTTTGCCTGAAATGTGGTGTTGAGCGAGAAATAAATAAGTATTCTTCTAGCTTCGGCTCGTTTTTGCTGCTGTTGTTGGGCTTGTTTATTTCGTTCCAACTATTAGTTAGTTATGAAAAGCAAAGCAATCCACAAAAGCAACAACAATCACTGAATAATTCACCCAATCAGGGAAATATCCACGTGTAAAACTAATCTTCGTGCTGGGTATGATTTCCCCATTTCTGATTTTGTAAATGAGAAATGGGAAATCAAAAAAAATATTCACTGCTAAAAATCAGCTACTTTCGTGAGTAAAATTATGGACACCAATCAGGATACACTTCTCTTTCGCTTTGCTTCTAAGTCTTTGAAATATTTCTTGTTAGTGCTGTTTGGGATTGCGATCGCTTATGTCCTATCCAGTGGTTTAGGTATCTTACAAATTATACCTATACTGCTGTACCTGTTACAACAGTTTTTGCTTCCTGTGGGAATTATCCTGTTGTGTTTAATTACAATAGCGGTAATTATTGAATCCCTGCGTTAAGAATTGGGGGAGTAGAGAGTCTATCAATTTTGGATTTTAAATTTTAGATTTGTTCTTCAATTCAAAATTCAAAATCTAAAATCGATGGACTCCTAACTTCTTCATTTACCGTAGAAAACCCTGGCATTTCGGTATCCTATATTTCGCAGATACTTGTTCCATTCCTCAGCTTGGAATCGATCAGAGAAAGGCCCTACTGCTACGTGTGGCCCTCGTGGTTGCGTCCTTTCGAGGACTGCGCCAGATCGTCCTAAATCTTGACTAAATCGGGCTAGATTCTGCCTAATTTGTTCTGCGGTCGCAGATAACTGTTCTTGAGTAGTCGGAATAACGACATAATATCTAGAGGCTTGCTTGGGAGGATTTATATTGCTGCGTTCCCCTGCAAAGCCTCTATTACCTACATCTATTTCCTGTCCGTTACCAAAGCTGATAATCCGAGCGCTATATATTCCCCGTGACTGTAACTCACTCACCCGTTGTTGGGCGTTAGATACTCTGTTAAAAACACCTGACTGAATAACATTCCTTCCTTGATACTCGCGAATGTAAGCACTGGGTTCAATCTGACGGATTGCTTGTAGCGTCTGGAAATCACTACTATCTACATAAACTAAGTAGCGCTCAAAGTTCTGGTTATATTGACTAAACTGTGTAGGTTGGGGGGGCTGAAAGTTCTGACCGGATTGATTATTTTGTAATGGTTGCGGCGGTTGAAAGTTCAGATCCGATTGATTATTTTGTAATGGTTGCGGGGGTTGAAAGTTGAGATCGGATTGATTGTCCTCCACTAGTTCTGCTGGTTGTAACTGCGGTGATGGCTGTTGACCAAAGGGAATTGGCGGTGGTGGTAAAGCTTCACCTCCTTGTTGAGCCAGTAGCATACTGTTGTGGATTTGTGCTTGAGCTGGGGCATAGTCAGGAATCAGCACTAACCATCCTCCTACTAGCAGAGGGAGAAATCGGATAGTGAGCTTCCAACCCTCAGAACTTCGGCGCAGCATCTGAAATCGGGTAAATTTACTTGGTATTCCTCTCGACATAGTACTTAGAAAGTAGTCAAAGTATTTTTAAGCAATTTCCATCAGGAACTAATTAGTTCACCGTTGTAGCAACTATATAGCGTTAACGTAAAATTAGCTCATCTGCGTGGCAAAAAATACATCTTTGAGAGGAAATAGGGAATAGGGAACAGGGAACAGGGGAAACCCACGGCTTAAAAGCCGTGGGTTCAAAACCGAAGTGCTTTGGTAGCAAGGCTTTGAAAGAGTGTGTGCTACAATTGGACAACCACGCAGCTATCGTGTCGTGCTTTGTATGAAAAAAGTCGTCGTTGGTCTTTCTGGTGGCGTTGACAGTTCCACCGCCGCAGCTATCCTGCACCATCAGGGCTATGAAGTGATTGGTTTGACTCTTTGGCTAATGAAAGGCAAAGGTCAATGTTGCTCTGAAGGTATGATCGACGCGGCTGATCTCTGTGAACAACTGGGCGTTCCCCATCAAATTGTAGATATTCGGGATGTCTTTCAAACGCATATTGTCGATTACTTGGTAACTGGCTACAGTGCTGGAATCACGCCTTTGCCTTGCTCTCAATGCAATAAAACGGTGAAGTTTGGGCCAATGGTGCAGTATGCTCGTGAAGAATTGGGATGCGATCGCATTGCCACCGGTCATTATGCCCGAATTAGCTATGACGAAGCAACTGGACGTTACCAGTTATTAAGGGCTATTGACCGCAACAAAGACCAGTCATATTTTCTCTATGATTTGTCTCAAGATTTACTTGCAGCAACTATATTTCCTCTAGGTGAACTAGAAAAAACTGATACGCGCCGGATTGCGACTGAATACGGACTGAAAACTGCTGATAAGCCAGAAAGTCAAGACTTATGCTTAGTGGAAAGTAACGGTTCCATGCGGGCATTTTTGGATAAATATTTAGCTCCCAAAACAGGCGATATTGTCGATACCACAGGCAAAGTTTTGGGACAGCATGATGGTGTGCATCACTACACCATTGGCCAGCGCAAAGGTTTGGGGATTGCTGCTGCCGAACCGTTGTATGTGATTGAATTAGATGCGGAAAATAATAAAGTAGTAGTAGGCGATCGCACTAAGGTAACTCAGCCAGAATGCACTGTAAATCGGGTAAATTGGGTTTCTATTGCCGAACCATCCACCCCAATTCATGCCGAAGTGCAAATTCGCTATCGTTCAACACCTACACCAGTGACGGTGATTCCGTTGGAAAACTCTCGTGTGCGTTTGGTGTTTGATGAACCCCAAATCAGCATCACCCCCGGACAAGCGGCGGTGTGGTACGACGGCGAGAAAGTGTTAGGTGGCGGAATTATTGAACAATTTAATTGAATCTTACCCCACTTTTGCGCCCCTCCACAAGTGAGGAGGGGTATTTTTATTTCTCACATTTTTGTAAAAAAGTTTGATGATGCTGTTCCAATGCAATTGAATTAGGTTTAAATCTGTCTTTATCAGGAAGTAGTAATTTTTTTCCGCCGAGTCCTTCATAATTAGTCCCACATAAACTAGGAGAAATTACTACCTCATAGCTTTTTGGATCAATAGATAGTAAGTGTTGATCAAAAAGTACGTGTATATCTACCCGAAGTAAAATTCCATTGGAGGGATGATTTGTTTCACTGCCAAGATAGGGAATAATATGAGCAGCTTGTAATACTTTATCTGGGCCGAAGCCTGTAATAGCACACTTTCCTTGATAGGCTTTTAGTAGCTCGCGCCGAAATTTTGATTGCCCTTTGCGTTGAACAACTACGGATACAACCCGCTCTCTATCATCTGTAATATTCTGCGGATTAAATTTATTTTCAAGTATATGAAGTAATTCTCTCGAAAGCTCATCTTTAGGCTCTTTTCCAGCCATCAGATGCATCAATTTCACTAAAATATTATCCCTTCCTTCATAATCCAAATTATGCTTATTTATATATTTATGGTAAGCAACAACTAACTCGATATAATCGATGTTTTCCTCATTGATAACATTCGCCGTTATTTTATCAGTTAATTCTGTTGACAAAGGTGGATTTAGAGTATTTTTTTCTATTATTTCCTTTATAATTTGCTCCCAAAATAGAAATAAATTCTTTGATAATTTATCCTTTGGTTTTTCTCCAAAAGAGAGGTTTAGAAGTCTATATAGTATATCTCTTTTCTGCTTAAAGCTTAATGTATTCTGCTTTGTATATTCTACAAAAACAATAGTAATTCTTTCCCAACATCTAATTTCCGGCTCTGGAAAAACATCACGTGTGAAATCCATTACCCAATCTTCAAAACTATCTTTGAACAAAAAACCTAGATATGAGTAAATTATTTTAATTCGAGTAATTTGCCCGGAAGTAAGTTGGCTTGTTAATTCTCGGCGAATTATAAGGTTATCTAAAGAAATAGTTTTAGTTGTAAACTTGCCTGTCTTAAGGTTTAAGACTTTTACTTTTCTATTAAATTTTTGATGATTTGACATTTTTTAATCTTACTATTCCCATTTGTTATCTCCTAAATCTTCATCCAATATTGCTACGATATCTCGTCCGCCATAAATGACTCTAAGAATCTCTACACCCGAATCTGAAGGAAGATAAAAAACAAGGTAATTTTTAAATCCTTTTATTGCTTGCTGTCGAACACCAGATAAATTAGGATGATAAAATTGACAAGATTTTCCCATCCCTGGCATTTTACCCAGTTGTTTGAAAGTTGTTTCTGCTGCTGCAAGAAACCTATCTGAAGCTTCCAAGTTATCTTCTGCAATATAAGTTGCTAATTCTATCAAATCGCGGATGACTTGCGGTCGTTTGCTTACGTCGCTCATTAACCTTGGTTTGACCCTTTATGCTTGGTGATTCTTTCCCGCACAGCTTGGCGGATATCTTCCCAATCATCAGGAGTCATCTCAGTTGCATTCCCAGAATTTAGACCTTCTAAAAGCATCGTTTCCAAACGTTCAGCCGCTTGACGCTTTTGGTCTTGGCGCACTAACTCACGAAAATATTCACTGACGCTGCTGTAACCACCAGTTGCCACTTTCTCTTCTATATAAGTCCGCATTGCATCAGGGAGAGATATATTTATACTTTTCACTGGCACAACGTCCCTAATTTTTCCTTCATAATATTACTTTATGCCAATTTATGCCATTTATTGCCATACAAGGATCAATTAGCAAAAGCGATACCTGCGGCGGACTACGCTTACGTACTCTCTATCAAAAACTACTTCTCTCTAATGTTCCTTCAAACTCTTTCAAAGCTTGTACAGTTCCTACTTGCCAAGCTCGTTCAACTGTAGCGGCAATAATTTGAGTTAGAGGGATATTTGGAAAGTTAGGACTGTTATCAGATTCGATGTAATGTCCATCCCTGAGTAAATAAATCCTCAGCTTTTTACTATCGTAAATCCATAGTTCTGGAACTACGATCGCAACGTATGCATCAAGAGTTGTTTTTGATGTCACATCTGTTTCAATTGCCAAATCAGGAGGCGGATCGTTTGGTTCCAGTTTGCGACGACCAATCATTCTTTGGTAATTTTGGATGTAGAAGCAAGCATCTGGTTCTACCCCTGCTATATTTTCCCGCTTAAAGGTGGTTGAACCGAAGGGTTCATAACTTTTCCCGGCGATCTTCAGCAAGATTTTGACAATATCCGAAATTAAGTCCTTTGATTTTTCGTGTTCGGGTAGAGGAACCATAATTTCTAACGTAGACTTGCTGTAAGCAACTCGTAGCGATCGCTTTTCCCCCAGTTCTTGCAATATAGACTCAAATTCCTTCCAGCTTACATCTTGAATAGACACTGTACTACCAGGTGCTAGCCGCATTTGGCTAACAGGTTTAACAACGGGAGATACAGCAGTCATAAGCATTTTCCTTATAAAGGAACTATTCTGAAACTTGAGGCTGGATTAGCTTTAGCGTAACCTAATCAGATCGCTTAGAGGCTAGTTGCAACAATTTTCCTCCATTCCCTAAACTCTTTATTTCTACGTACCAGCATTTGATAAGTTAGTACATAATCTGAAACAATAACAGTAAAAACAAAGAGGGGATTACGTTGAGTCACAATCCAGATGCCATAGCCCCCCACGGTGGACAGTTGGTTAACCGTATCGCCACACCAGAACAAAGAGCAGAGTTTCTCTCAAAAGCTGACTTTTTGCCACGAGTGCAACTTGACGATCGCGCCGTTTCCGATGTAGAAATGATTGCGATCGGTGCTTTTAGTCCACTCACGGGTTTTATGAACCAAGAAGACTACGATCGCACTGTTACAGAAATGCGATTAGCTAACGGTCTTGTGTGGTCAATCCCGATTACACTATCGGTCACTGAAGAAGTAGCTTCCCCATTGCAAGAAGGTGGCTTAATTCGTCTGGATAACTCCAGAGGTGAATTTATTGCAGTTTTGCAACTCACGCAAAAATATAACTACGACAAAATCCGCGAAGCCATTAATGTCTACCGCACTGATGATCTCAAACATCCAGGCGTGCAGGTACTCTATAACCAAGGTACTGTACATCTGGCGGGTGATATTTGGCTGTTGCAGCGCGAACCTCATCCCCAGTTTCCCACTTACCAAATAGATCCAGCAGCCTCACGGCAACTATTTAAAGATAAGGGTTGGAAAACAATCGTTGGTTTCCAAACTCGCAACCCCATCCACCGCGCCCACGAATATATTCAAAAGTGCGCTTTAGAAATTGTTGATGGTCTATTTTTGCACCCATTAGTCGGGGCAACAAAAGAAGATGATATCGCCGCTGATGTGCGGATGCGCTGCTATGAAATTTTGCTGGAACATTACTACCCCTTAGACCGGGTGACTTTGGCAATTAATCCAGCCGCAATGCGCTATGCTGGGCCTCGTGAGGCAATATTCCATGCTTTAGTTCGCAAAAACTACGGCTGTACTCACTTTATCGTCGGACGGGATCATGCTGGCGTTGGTGACTATTACGGTACTTACGATGCACAGTATATCTTTGATGAATTTGCCCCAGGTGAATTGGGCATTGTGCCGATGAAATTTGAACACGCTTTCTACTGCACGCGTACTAAGCAGATGGCAACATCTAAAACCAGTCCCAGCAGGCCAGAAGAACGTATTCACCTATCCGGGACAAAAGTTAGGGAAATGCTGCGGCGCGGCGAGTTACCTCCACCAGAATTTTCTCGTCCAGAGGTAGCAGCAGAGTTAGCGCGGGCAATGCGAATAGAAGTGCCTGTTTAGGATATTGGGGATTGGGCACAACAGTTCCGTTAGCAGATAGCTAAGGTTTAGCCCGTGCTGAGTGAGGAGTGCTGTTAGCGGATAGCTAAGGTTTAGCCCGTGAAGAGTTAGGAGTTACGAATTCTCTCCCTGCCCCTTGCCCCCTGCCCCCTGCCCCCTGCCCCTCCTTTTGTAACTTTACAATACAGAGTTCAGCCCTGTAAGCTGCTAGCTAATGGGCTTAGGGCTGATAGCTAATTATGAAACGCCGCACGTTTTTACATAAAATTGGCTCAATACTCGCGGTATTGGGAGTAACGGAAGCTGAGTGGTTGACTTTAGGAAATCGCTATTATCAGGCTTTGGCACAACCCAACTCGCGCAAGTTGGCATTGTTAATAGGTATTAACCAATACTCCAAAATACCAAACCTCAGTGGTTGTCTCACGGATGTGGAACTGCAAAGAGAACTTTTGATTAACCGCTTTGGTTTTCAAGGGTCAGATATTCTAACCTTAACTGAGGAACAAGCCAGCAGGGAATTCATTGAGGCAGCTTTTTCGGATCATCTGGGCAAACAAGCTAAACCTGGTGATATAACTTTTTTCCACTTTAGCGGTTATGGCACTCGTGTCAAATTGGAAACATCGCCAGATACAATGCAAAATGCTCTGGTGACAGCTAATGTAGCTCTTGACTTACAAGATGACAAAATAGTCAATCATATATTAGAAGAAACTCTACTGCTATTATTGCGATCGCTCCCTACAGACAAAGTAACAGCAGTATTGGATACTAGCTATGATGCTCCTAACACAGTAATAGGATTAAAAATTCGTGCCCTTCAGGAGTCGGGAGCAAAGCTAGCAACTGAAGAACTCGACTTTCTCAAACAACTTAAAACTCAGAAGTTATCCAATACTCCGATTGTTTTAGCAGCTACCTCAGAACCAAAGCAGCCAGCAAGGGAAGGTCTTTTTTCTGGTTTTAGTGCTGGGTTATTCACCTACGCCTTGACGCAGTATTTGTGGGAATTCACGCCAGCCACCAAAATTCAAGTCGCCCTTTCCCACGTGGAAAATTCTCTATATAAATCAGGTAGTAAACAGCAACCAGCGTTATTGAGTATTCAGAAAAATCCAGATATAACGTCTCTACTGCCAGACGGTATCATTGGTGCAGAAGGTGCAGTGAGTGATATTGAAGAAGACGGTAAAACCGTACATCTGTGGTTAGGAGGATTACCCCCACAAGTGCTGCTATACTACGGAGTGAATTCTAGATTTACACTACAGACAAAACAGCAATTAGTATTGCGATCGCGCACTGGGTTAACAGCAAAAGCCCAAATTTCCAAAATTGCAGGTGCAAATCCCCTACAAATCGGGCAACTTGTCCAAGAAGCAGTCCGAGTTTTACCTCGAAATATTAATTTAACAATAGCTTTCGATAGTGCATTGGAAAGAATTGAGCGGGTAGACGCTACAAGTGCCTTTGCTGGATTTTCCCATGTATCTACCGTAGTTGTAGGTGAGAAACCAGCTGATTATGTATTTGCCAAGCTACAAGAAACTCCCAGTCGTTATGGTCTATTTTCTCTTGGGGGCGAGCCAATTCCCAATACCACGGGGGAAGTAGGAGAAGCAATAAAATTAACAGTGCAAAGGTTAGCGCCAAAATTATCAACCTTGCTAGCAGCCAAATTATGGCGACTCACAGAAAATAGAGGTTCTTCTCGCTTGGCTCTCAAGGCAACCTTAGAAATAATTAATAATATATCGCCTCGCGTCATCATGCAGCGCGAAACAGTGCGAACCTTCAAAACTGAAACTTCGATTCAAAAATCAGTACAGACGCGATTAATCAAGTCTCTCCCCACTCCCATTGTGCCTATTGGTAGTCGAATGCAATATCGAGTGGAAAACCAGAGCGAGCGCCCACTATATTTAATCTTACTGGGATTAAACAATAATCATACAGCAGTTGCCTTCTACTCTTGGGAAACTCCCCAAGAACCAAATACTACCGACATCAAGCCAATCCTTCAAGAAGTCGTCATCGCCCCTGGTGAAAGCCTCACCCTACCCCAAACTAATGCTGCTTCCCAATGGGTGATTTCAGGGCCAGCTTCTGAGTGCGAACAACAACTTATTTTTAGTCCTGTCCCCTTTAGGGAAACTCTAGCCGCCTTGAGTACTGCTAAGTATTCCACAGTCGAACAACGGACGATTGGCCCATTGTTGAATCCCTTAGACGTTGCACAAGCCTTGCTCCAAGACTTGCATAACGCCAGCGCACTCAAAACTGAGATGAACAGCACAGCAGCCGACTCATATATCTGGGATGTGAATAATTGGGCAAGTCTTAGCTTTAGTTTTCAAGTAGTGTAAACATGGAATTCAGGAATTTAGTTGTGTATATAACTATGGTTCCTGTATTAACACTTAATAGAGTTTCATGAAAATCAAGAATCGGGTAGGGTTAGCGTTCTCACTCGTCTTACTATCTGCCAGTATTACTACCGCCCAAGCAAAGTCAACTGACTTACCCAATCCGACAATTTCAACTCAGCAGCAAGACCAACTAGAAAAACTACAACAAGAGAAAGAAATACGCGATCGCGTTCAATCTGAAGTAGATCGGGCTTTTGGTCATAGCACAACCCTACTCAACATTTTGCTAATCGTATTAACTTTTTTGCCAATCTTAGCGGCGGCTGGTGTTTGGTTGCTACGTCGTAGTGTAGTTAGTGAATTAGTAACTGAAACAAAGCAACAATTAGAGACAGAAGTCAAAACACAACTAGAAAAAGAAGTCGCGGCAGAGGTAAAAAAACAAACAGAAGATTTTAAGCAAGAGCTAGAAATATTAAAGTCCGACTTTTTAGGGCAATTATCCCAATTAAATAATCTATTTTTAGATGCTCAAAACCAAAAAGAGCTAATTCTTCAGCAACTTTCTGGATTAACGCCTTCCCCATCATTAACACAAGATTATGTTCACCCAGAAATTCAGCAAAAAATCCAAGAATTAACAACACAGCTAGAAATACTCAAGGCTGGAAATACTCATTTATTTTTTACTGCTAATGATTATCTTAAACAAGGAGATGCTTTATTTTTTGAAGGTCGATATGAAGATTCATTAGCCTGCTATGAACAAGTTATTCAGAGAGAACCTAATTCTTTTCTTGCTTGGATCAATCACGGCTGGGCACTGAGAAGATTAGGGCGCTATCCAAAAGCATTATTATCCTATCAAAAAGCAATTGCTATCCAATCAGATAACTATATAGCTTGGTTTGGGTGCGGTAATTCGCTTAGAAAACTACAACGACATGATGAAGCGATCGCTTCTTATGAGAGAGCCTTAGAACTTCAGCCTGAATTTCATTGGGCTTGGTGCCATAAAGCCCGTTGTCATGCATTAAAAAACGATCGTGATTTAGCTATTGAAAGTTTGACACAGGCAATTAAATTAAGAGGCGATCAACATCGAGAGTTAGCAAAAAATAATTCTGACTTTGATTTAATTCGAGCAGATGAACGGTTTAAGAAAATACTTGCAGGTTAGATTTTGCGCCTCCCATCTCTTTGTTTGTTTACCGTTCTAGTCTTTGGATGTTAGATAAGTGCCTCTGTACTGGCTAGCCTTCGAGATAAAGCATCTCAAGCAACTTTTGATACCAGTATAAATTCGAGCTTTTTATGACTTTAGTTGTATTCCTATTGATTGACCTAAGTGTTCAAATTGAGTATTTTGCTCATAAAGGATGAATTAGAAACTATAAAATATCTCAACTGAATTCAGTCGCCAGCAGGATGAGACTCAGCACAATATTTTTTACACTAAAGTTAATAAACAACCTGGAAACAACATAGTATGCCTCTTCATAAACTTGAACATTTTGATCCAAACTATCGAGAAACTTTTGGTGGAGACGACGTTAAATCACTGATTCTTTATACTGAGGGAGGAGACAGAGTTGGCTCAGTCGCTGATGTTTTAGTTGATGATGATGGTCATTTCCGATATTTAGTTATTGATACAAGCGGTGATTTTTCTGGTAAAAAAATCTTACTACCAATTGGTCTTTCCCGGATTGATTATCCTGCAAAACGTGTCTATGTTGATGGGTTGAGTAAACAACAAGTAGAAGGTTTAGTTGAGTACAAAGAAGACACAATCTTTGATCACGATTACGAGGAAAAGGTACGTAGTGGATTTCGTTCTCCAACTAGTGGTGTAACTTACGATCGCAACACATACAATTACCAGACAGAACCAGCTTTATACGGACTGAATGAGCAATCTCATCAAACTTTCAAACTCTATGAAGAACGGTTGATTGCAAATAAACAGCGCATCAAAACTGGAGAAGTAACGGTTGGTAAACACATTGAAACAGATACTGCAAGTGTTACAGTACCTATTCAAAAAGAACGAGTTGTAATTGAGCGAGTTGTGCCAACAGAGGCAGGAAACGTAGTAGATATCAATGAACTTAAGTTTCAAGAAGGTGAAGTTGCGCGCATAGAAGTGTACGAAGAAACGCCTGATATACGTAAAGAAGCCTTTGTGCGTGAAGAAGTCCGAGTCAAGAAAGTTGTAGAAAGGGATACAGTGGAAGCACAAGACACCATTCGTCGAGAAGAGTTAGATGTTGATACTGCGGGTAATTTACATGTGAATGAACATGGCAGTACTACACATGAAGCTATTTAAGGAGATTGGATTTTTTAAAAGTTGTAGAGACGGGGTATGTTAGCGTAACGGAGCATTTATGCTAGCATCTCGTAGATAAACCCAGGTCAATTTGTATTCTCTACAGTATTTTCATTACAACCAAAATTCCTAACTCCTTAAATCTGTTAGCTGAAAATTTGCGGTGTTTATATCCCCGATTTTTAAAAAAGTTGGGGATATAAATTTTAAATTATCATTCATTTAGGACTGCTTTTATTTGCCATCAAGAAAAATAACTATAACCTTTGGTTATTTAACTATTAAAATAATTCATTCGACAGAAGGATGTAAAGAAGTAAAGAAATTTTTATCATAATTACTATGAATTGAAAAGAAAAATATTGAGGTTAAATAATAATGGTACTTTACAAATTAGAAGATTTTGAGCCTAACTATCGTGATGCATTTGAAGGCCACGATATTAGCGGACTTGGGGTTTATACACAAGGAACTGATGAAAAAATTGGCACTGTTAGCGATGTTTTAGTTGACGAAGAAGGTCATTTTCGCTATCTAGTTGTTGACTTAGGCTTCTGGATTTTTGGTAAAAAAGTATTACTACCAATTGGTCGTGCCCGTATCGACTATAACGTTGATCGCGTCTACACAATTGGCTTGACTAGAGAGCAAGCAGAAGATTTACCTGAGTTTAATGAGCGTCAAGCGCTTGATTACGATTACGAAGAACGGGTGCGTGGCGTATATCGTCAACCAGTAAATTCCACCAATACTTTAGATGCATCAGCACCTGTAGAAGCATCAATACCTGTAGATACAACCTATCAACCAACGACGACTACGCCAATTTATAATCGTGATAGCTACAATTACGAACATGAGCCTTCTTTATTTGGGTTAAATGAGCAAGATCATCAAACTCTGAAATTGTATGAAGAACGGCTGATTGCCAGTAAACATCGCCAAAAAACTGGAGAAGTATCCATTGGCAAGCGTGTTGAAACTGATACTGCACGGGTTACAGTGCCAGTAGAAAGAGAGCGAGTTGTGATTGAACGTGTAACTCCAGCAGATGCAGGTACTGCCGTTTCTGGACGCGAAGCAGATTTCCGTGAAGGCGAAGTTGCTCGTCTAGAAATCCACGAAGAAACTCCTGATGTTCGTAAAGAAGCATTTTTGCGTGAAGAAGTCAGAGTTAGAAAAGTGGTAGATCAAGACACAGTTGAAACGCAAGAAACTGTGCGTCGTGAAGAGCTTGATGTGAATTCTGGTAATTTTCCCATCGAAGAACGCTAACCAAACATAGTCATTAGTTAATAACTAATGACTAATTAATAATTAATTCGACAAAGTACAGGTAAAGCTAATTCAACAGCTTTACCTGTGCTTCCAATAGCTTTGGATGAGCAATACATTTAATTTAGCTAAGTAAAAAGCAGTTCATAAACTTTGCATATTATGAATAGCCAACCGATGACAAAAAACATTGGACAGGCAAACGGTAATTCTGGCACTAACACCTCAATCACCTCAATAGCAGATTTGAAAAAGAAGGTGAAGAATTTTGCTGTGTTCGATAACCAAGGTCAGCTAGTAGGAGTCGTTCATGATTTAATTGTGGATGCTAATAGGCGGTTAAACCTAGTTATATCAAACCAGGTCAATCAACAAACTCTAGAATATGGCGAGCAGTTAGCCGATAAACATCCTTCTTTATTTCGATTGCAGAGCCAGAGAATCAAAAAAATCGACAAGCCGACTAAATCTGTTTTCATAGACTTCAACAAATCAGAAATCGAGTATATGCCTGAATATTCAGAAGCAGAAAAATCCGGCGATGTCTACGAGAGCCTACACCTAGGCAACTCAACTGAGCAATTGGTTAATAATCAAACTCAAAATAGCGCAGTTGAGCCAGTGGATTTAGAAGAGGTCAGCGAAGAACAAATTATTCGTCTACTAGAAGAACGACTAGTTGTCGAAAGCAGTAAGCGAAAAGTTGGTGAGGTGATTGTTCGCAAAGTCATCGAAACTCAGATGATCCAAGTTCCTGTCCGGCGTGAAAAGCTAATTGTAGAACAAATTAGTCCAGAACACAAACAACTTGCAGAAATTGATTTAGGTCAAGAAGAAATTGCTAATGTTGAATTGACCGGAATAGAAAGACTCGAAGGTACATGTTTTGAAAGCGGTTTAACAATAAGCGGCGAATTTAACTCGCCGAAAACTGCTAGTTTATTGTTGAATGCGATCGCACTAGAACAAAATCACGGCTGCAATCGAGTGCGTGTTACCATTGCTGTTGAAGATGAGTCACACAAGAATAAATACCAGGAGTGGTTTGATCGCTGTTCGAAAGATCAATCACCCAAGCCGTAAAAATAAGTTTCTAGCAGATAAATTAGTAGGATGGGCAATGCTCATCCTATTTTTTTGCTGATTTAATCACTTCAGCTCAGAGAGTGTCAAAATACTAAGCAGTTGCCGTTCTTTTGGCTACTTGCAATGAAATTTCGACTGAAGAGACTTTCACGAAAGAAACAACAGCGTCTGATTTTACCTATTCAGATTCAAGTTCGAGACGGAAAATTTGAGATTACGGGTATGGGTGTATGGCATTCTTACTGGCGCGATCCCTACCATTTGCTGTTAACTATTCCCTGGGCTGGCTTTCTACTGCTGATTTGTACTTTCTATATAACTATCAATGCTCTATTTGCCCTAGCTTACTTGATAGGAGGAGATTGTATTGCCAACGCCCGTCCAGGCTCTTTTTTAGATGTTTTTTTCTTTAGCGTACAAACCCTAGCATCCATCGGCTATGGGGCAATGTATCCTAAAACAACTTACGCCAACATTATTGTCACCATTGAAGCAATGATTGGTTTGGTGGGAATTGCTGTAATGACGGGGCTAGCCTTTGCTCGATTTTCCCGACCTACAGCTAGGGTGCTTTTTAGTCGTGTTGCTGTAATTACACCTCATGATGCAATGCCAACTCTCATATTTCGCACCGCTAATCAGCGTCGCAATATGATTCTAGAGGCGCAAATGCGAGTCTACTTAATGCGCGACGAAATAACTCTAGAAGGGCAATTTATGCGTCGGTTCTACGATCTCAAACTGTTAAGGAACCAAACACCTAGCTTCACCTTAAGCTGGTCAGTGATGCATGTCATTGATGAGTTTAGTCCTCTATATGGCATGACACCAGAATCCTTAATGCAGACAAATACTATTTTAATTGTCTCTTTGAGTGGCATTGATGAAACGGTTGCACAGGTAGTCCATGCCCGCCATACTTATGCTGCTAATGAAATTTTGTGGAATAATCAATTTACCGATATCTTCTACCACGCACCTGATGGACATCGCTACATTGATTACAACCGCTTTCACGATGTTTCACCTTTGGATGAAATCCTTTAAATGTCTGAAACTTACTCGGAAGTCTGATTGTCTGATGATTGTAAGGCTTTAACAACGACTCGACCATTTTCAACTACAGTGCAATTTTTAACCATACTTTTGCTGTGGTTAACTGGTACATCCTGACACTGGTTCTGGTGCGAGATATTTTGCTCCTGTTGTTGGTTGAGGACGACAACACAACAGGCGGAGGGGGAAAAGGACATATAAAGTATTTTGATCTCTATATCTATTATCGCTCTACTGATGATGCTTGGCTGAAAAATTTGCTACCCATCTGCTTTGATTAAACCAATTAAATATGGCTCCAACAAAAAAGCGCCCTCCATCACTGGAGGACGCTTTCTATTTAGCTAATCTTCAGAATTAACCGTTGATAGCAGGAGCAGTCATTGCTACAGGAGTAATTTCACCAGCAGCTAAGTCTAGGGGGAAGTTGTGAGCGTTACGCTCGTGCATTACTTCCATACCCAAGTTAGCGCGGTTGATTACGTCTGCCCAGGTGCTGATAACGCGACCTTGAGAGTCAATGATTGATTGGTTGAAGTTGAAACCGTTCAGGTTGAACGCCATCGTGCTGATACCCAAAGCGGTGAACCAGATACCGACGACAGGCCAAGCTGCTAAGAAGAAGTGCAGTGAACGGCTGTTGTTGAAGGAAGCGTATTGGAAGATCAAACGACCGAAGTAACCGTGGGCTGCAACGATGTTATAGGTTTCTTCTTCTTGACCGAATTTGTAACCGTAGTTTTGTGACTCGGTTTCGGTGGTTTCACGCACCAAGGAAGAAGTTACTAGAGAACCGTGCATTGCAGAGAACAAGGAACCGCCGAATACACCAGCCACACCTAACATGTGGAAGGGGTGCATCAAGATGTTGTGTTCTGCTTGGAACACAATCATGAAGTTGAAGGTTCCAGAGATACCCAAAGGCATACCGTCTGAGAAAGAACCTTGACCGATTGGGTAGATCAAGAATACTGCGGTAGCAGAAGCCAAAGGTGCGCTGTAAGCTACGCAAATCCAAGGACGCATACCTAAGCGGTAAGAAAGTTCCCACTGACGACCTAGGTAGCAAGCGCAACCGATCAAGAAGTGGAAAACTACCAATTGGTAAGGGCCGCCGTTGTACAACCACTCATCTAAGGAAGCTGCTTCCCAGATTGGGTAGAAGTGCAAGCCGATAGCGTTGGAGGAAGGAACAACTGCACCAGAGATGATGTTGTTTCCGTAGATCAAAGAACCTGCAACTGGTTCACGGATACCATCAATGTCTACTGGAGGTGCTGCGATGAAGGCAATTACAAAGCAAGCAGTAGCTGCTAGTAGGGTTGGGATCATCAGTACACCAAACCAACCAACATATATACGGTTGTCAGTGCTGGTAATCCACTCGCAAAAGCGATCCCAAACGTTAGCGCCAGAGCGCCGTTGTAAGGTTGTGGTCATTTTTTTATAAGTGCTATTTTTTGTTAAAAATGGAACAAGCAGATTTTGTTTTGCCTGTTGAATTACAGTCTACATGAAATTACTTGGACGCGATCTTTGGCTTAATATTCTGTAATAGAATTCTTTAACAAGATCGTCGAAATGTAAAGTTTTTCTACTATAAATAATAGTGATAAAAGTAAGCGATTAAAGCTTTCTAAGCTATTGCAAAATTAAACCGATCACCTAGTTTATTATCTTTACATTCCGTTACAAATAGTCCGGATCATTTGTAACGAAATAATAAGTTGTACATTGTCTTATGTTGCAGTTGATTGTTTGTAGAAACTTAAAAATCAAAGTAGATATAGGGCAAGCTGCCTTCAGGAGCTAATAACCAAACAGCGTAGAAACATAGAGGGACAAAGACAAGCTTAATGGGCCAGTTAAACTCTAACTTCAGCATCCGGTTAAAGGCATAGACTACAGCCATCACAGCAGCTAAAGTTAGCAGCACCCAAGTGAGTTGGTATTGGCTAATATTTAAAGCATCCACATAGACCTTTTGAGCAAACTGGGCATCAGCAGGATAACGCCAAAGGTGTCGGATTACTAAAGAAGAGTCTGCGATATTCGGTAGACGGAACCAAATCCAAGAGGTAAAAACCATCAGTTGGGTCAAAAACCAAGCGACGAAGATACCTAGAGGATTTTGCCAGAATTGCTCCAGATTTTCAAAGCGATCGCTCATCGCATCTGTAAGTCGATGAACCACCAAAGCTAACCCGTGCAATATGCCCCAAACTACATAACCCAAAGCAGCACCGTGCCAGATACCAGCGATTAGCATCACAGTAAATAAATTCCAGCAGGTGCGGACTAAACCCCGACGCGAACCACCCAAAGGAAAGTAAACATAGTTACGTAGCCAATCTCCGAGAGTGATATGCCAGCGCCGCCAAAATTCTCCAATACTGGTGCTGAAGTAGGGAAAGTCAAAATTTTCAGGTAGAACCAAGCCGAAAAGTAAGGCACTCCCACGGGCAATATCTACGTAACCGTTGAAATCTAGATATAACTGCAAACCGTAGGCGAATGTTGCTAACCAGAGATCGGTACTACCGGCCCGTTGTAAGTTACCAAAGCATAAATCGACAAAAATTCCCAGGTGGTCTGCAAAAATACCTTTTTTGACTGCACCTCTAGCAATTAACCACAGCGCCTCTGCTACTCTATCGGCACTGGGAAAGTCTAGCGTATTGAATTGATTTGCTAAGTTGTGGTAGCGCGTAATCGGGCCGGAAATCAGTTTGGCGAAGAATAATTTATAGGTGGCAAATTTAAGAAACTGATCGGTAGCAGGCGCACCACGATAGACATCTATTAAATAGGCAATACACTCAAAGGTGAAAAATGAAATTCCCAAAGGTGCAATCAATTTAAAAGAGTTATCTGGTGAGTTTGCTTGAATATTGAAAACAAACTTAAATAGAGGGGTTAGATACTTAAAAGCTAATAATAGTAAGACATTTAGAGCTATACCCAGCCACAAAACTTTTAGACGACGGCGATTCCAGTCACCTTGGGCAAATTGCCACTCTTCATTAGAAATTTGCCAGTCCAGAGAATGTTTTCCTGGTGATGTATTTTTCCCAATCTCTAGCCCTAAACGAAAATTGATAAACGTCAATGCTAATAGCAATGGTATGTATTGGATATGCAAAGATGCGTAGAAAACCAAACTAGCAATTAGCAGCGTCCATAATCGTAATTTCTGTTGTGCTAAAGACCAGTAAATTCCTAAAGCACTCAACAAGAAAAGACCATAGAAAATTGATATAAAGTTCATTTTTTAGTCATTTATTATTTGTCATTTGTCATTTGTCATTTGTCATTTGTCATTGGGCATGGGGCATGGGGCATGGGGCATTGAGCATTGGGCATTAATTATTCTCTTCGTCCCCTTCCCTTGTCCCCTTGTCCCCCTTGCCTACTTCACTGGCCAGGGAATCATCGGGTCATTAGCCAACTTTTTGGAGACTTCGTATGCTCCAAAGCGGTTGAGGTGGCTGGGATCAGAGAAGTAGTCATGTGCTTTGGGCCACTTTTGGCTCAGATCCCGATAAATAAAGTTGGGATTAGTAGCTAGACGCAACATATATTGCTGAAATTGTTGCTCATATTGTCTACGCACTGGATCTAAATAATCTGCCGTGAGAGGCATATTGACAAACACTAAGGAAATTTTCTGAGACTGGGTAAACTGAAGCACTTCTTGAAGAGCAGCATCTTGCTGTCCTTCTACTTGGAAAGATTTATAGTCGTTGTCGTAATTTCCAGTAACTCTAGAATGTTTTTGATAGTATCTAGCAGGATTGAAGCGAATAGACAAAGGTAGAAAGCCATCAAAATCAACTGCTTGCTGGGAAATACTCTCATCTGAAGTTCCATCTGTTAGCTGTTTTTGTGATGCAACTGTCTGATTACTACCAAATATAAGCAACTGTTTTTGCAATAAGCCTTTAATTTGGTCGCGGTTTTGATAGCTAGCAGAAAGAGATGCTAGACCCTGATTTAACGAATCATTGACAGCTTGATATGTGCTAATCTCCTGTTTTTCTTCTTTTACCTTCTCTTCTGGCGAACTTTCCTGATTTTCGGGCGATTCGCTGCTATTTGCGATTTTTGGGTTCTTTTGTAATGCTTGCTTATAACCAGCTGATGCAGCGATGGATTTAAAGGTAATGTCCTCGCGTCCACCATTGAAAGCACGGGCCCCATCCGCCCAGAGAATTATTTTAGGCAGTTCTGATGGTTCCAGTACGTGACGAAGCACAAAGTCTACAACTTGTGCAGTAGCACCGTTGATCCCAAAGTTAAACACGTCAATATTGGGATAGCCCTGAGTCGCTAAAGCTTTAGAAAGTTCTGCTGGATCTACTCCTCTGAGGGCGCGGGAGGAGCCAATAATTAATACATCTGGCGGTGTACCAGTTCTCGCTAAACGCTGTTTATACAGTGCTAGCTGCTCATCTAACTGCCTGACATTGAAACTTGGCATCTGCGATCGCGCTGCTAAAAGAATAGCTGTTGCGGTTGCTTTTTCTTTCAGTGGTGCGGCTGCCAAATTCTTTGTCGAAGTATCATCACTTTGAGTAAACTCAGAAGCATTAAATACAGAACTCTGATTTGCAGGAGATTTTGTTTTAGAAGTGCTGCTAAAAAATATCGGTTTCTCACTTTGAGTTTTTTCAGATGTTAAAGATGCCTTTTGTCCAGATGATGAAGGTAAGACACTGGCTACTTTTGGCAAACTCGGTTTAGTCTGTGCAGTAATTCGACCCAATACCCAATCAGTTTGGAGAGTGAGTAATAATCCCAGTGTCCCCCAAACTAAAGCAATCTTAAGTCCTTGATCGTCAGGATTTTCTTCTGCTAACTTGTGGCTTTCGGTAAATAGCTGGCTTTTTAACAGGAACTTTTTCGCGGTTGCACTCGCCGTTGCTATCCAATCTCGCGCTACTTCTGTTACAAAACTTTGAACTTCTTCTGTTGTTAAGTCTGGGCGCAAAATTGGTTCACTAGTCTCAGAGGGGATCAAATCATCCACGTATTTAGAAGTAGCAGCGAATTCTGGTGTTGCTTCTGGTACTAAACGTTGGCGATGTTCAAGATCAACGCCATAGTGCCAAAAAGGTTCTTTATTCCCAGCCCGGCGACCGTATATACGTATTCCCATAATACCGGGAATTTTCAAATGGCGGATAAACTGCGTAATTTTACTTGCTACTTGTTGACGACCTGGACAAACAGGCGCATCACACATGATGTGCAGTAAATCATTTTTGTTCAGTAAGAGGACGCGAATTCCACCTGTTAATAAACGCCAATCTAGGTCAGGATTGAGTAAACGCTCCAGTAAAAATGTGATGGCTGGTTCATCGCCAGTATTAGCTAAATCTAGTGGTGATGTGGCAAAGGCGGGATAGGTTGTGGCGGGTAAAGCTAGCCAATCAATCCAAGTGGGTTGCTTGTCGCCTGCTTTTTGCCCGTAGATGGTGGCAGCGAGAATGCCTTGAGGTGCGATCGCTTCTAACTGGGGTACAATCGCCTCTAAACACGTTGTTTTGTCTGGGATTGGCGCAGTTCCTAAAGGATCAAAAGCTGGCGTACAAAAGATATGTAGAGTTGATTCTTTCAGAGAAGCTTGGACAGCAACTTTTAATCCTGACAATACCTCAGTTAATAACCGAGCGATCGCTTGGATATCACCCCAACGCGCCCATTCTTTCAGCATTACCTCTGCTGGTGTCAAATCGACACGCAGCAACCAATCAGGGGCAGTTTCGCCGCTTACCTGGGAAACAATTACGGCATCTTGGTATCCAGAAAGCTTGAGATAACGCAACTTTTCTGCGATTGGTTCTGCAAGCAATGAGGCATCAGGGCTATAGCTCGACTGGCAAAATATCCACAGGCGGTTTTCTTCCGGCTGAGAGTTCTTTGGCTGATATGGTTTAATCTTTGCCTGTACCGATACACCTAACGTACTCAGAGTTTCGCTGAGATATCTAGCGATCGCCTCTGGGTTTCCTTGGCGTGCCAAACTTTCGTTAGAGACAATTAGCGCCCCACCCGACTGTTTTGATTTTTCCGAATCTGCTAGCAAGGCTTGCTCCACTTGCTCCAGATGCTTATCTATTTGATTCAAGTAAACCCGATGGCACCATTTGGGGCGCTGTTCCCCTTTTCTTCGGCCATAGACAAATACTTGATATATTGAGGTTTGTTCGCTGCTTGTGAGAATATCTAAGTTTGTTTGCTGTAATGCTTGCAGCAAATCAGACAAAGTACGCCAACGCTGCGGACATTCTGTACCTTCACAAAGAATATGAAGGTCATTTCCCCGTAACCGGACTTTCACCCCGAAAGTGTTAATCCCTGTGGCTTGGCTTACCCATTGCACTAAGGATTGCTGGCGATCTGGTAATACTGTTTTCATGGGAAGTTAACTTTACAGGAAGCGATGGTTGGGGGATAGTGCCTGCACTTGTAAACTAGAACCATAGGTCTATCACACTCTGACGTTTTTTTTTAACAATTTTGTTACCTTCGTAGCTTACAAAATCGGCCAAGATAGTCTTGTACAGGTTGTAAGTCTGACTAATATTGAGTTTTGCGTTTATTTTACTAATAGGGAGTCATAAATCAGAAGTTAGGAGTTAGGAGAGACGCGATTAATCGCGTACAGGAGCCAGGAGTCAGAATAATTCTATATGACTGGCTGATGACTTGTCCTTTAAAGCTAGACTTGCGTTTCATTGCGCTAACGCCCCTAATAGGTGAAATAACCAACAAGCTTATCTCATTTCAACTCCATTCCACGATTGTTGGAGTTATCCTAATTCCTAACTCTTAACTCCTGTACAGACGTGATTAATCGCGTCTCTACGTCTCTACTCATATTCCCATAACCAAAAATTAGCAATGCCTCCTGCCAACCAAGAACCCTCAACTAACCCGTCATCCCATATCGATTTATTTACCATTCCTCAATCGTTCCTTTTACAAATAGGTACAGCGTCTATATTACTGCTGCTCATTACTGGAAAAACCACCGTAAGGGCACTAGAAAGCATAGGGGAAGCCAGTGAAGAATTGTTTCGAGGCGATCGCCTACCCATTCTCGACTTCCCAGAGGAGCGCGAAACTAATCAAACTTAGAAAATATACACCAAATAATTATTTGCTCAGGAATAACCCGATGAGCATTCAGTAGAAAACCTAGAAGCGTCAACAGTAATTAGCTTTACAAGATAGAGAATATGGGTTCCCTTTTATACTCTTCGTCTCAAACTGCGGATATATACCCGGTGTCGGAATTATTTTTGCGTCATCGTCTCCAGGTAGTGGAAGAATTGTGGGAGTCTGTTCTCCGGCAAGAATGCGGTCAAAACATGGTAGACTTGTTGCGGCAATTGCGCGATTTATGTTCGCCAGAAGGACAGGCAACAAATGACCAAGCATCCTCAGCCGTCAAATTAATTGAACAACTAAATATCAACGAAGCAATCCGCGCAGCTCGTGCCTTCGCTCTGTATTTTCAGTTGATTAACATCATAGAGCAGGAATACGAGCAAAGGCAGCAATTGAGCCGCTATGAGGCAGAAATAGAGCCTACAGATGCAGAAAGAGCATCTAATGTCAATTACTCGTCCAATCAAAGAGAAGATGATGCGCCTGTTAGCAAGGGAATAGCAGCAGAATTGCTGGCAAAGAATTATCTCGAAAAAGCGCAAGTCAAACCAAAAGGGACTTTCGCTGCTTTGTTTCCCTATTTGTTCAAACAGAATGTACCACCCCAACAAATTCAACGTCTCATCGCTCATCTGGATGTGCGCTTAGTTTTTACAGCGCACCCGACGGAAATTGTTCGTCATACTATCCGGGATAAGCAGCGACAAGTGGTACAACTCCTGCAAAAACTGGATTCCTTAGAAAACCATGCTGGTGGTACAGGTGGCGGATATGCTTGGGAAGCAGCAGATGTCCGCGAACAATTGCTCGAAGAAATTCGCCTCTGGTGGCGCACCGACGAACTTCACCAGTTCAAACCTACTGTGCTAGATGAAGTAGATTATGCCCTACACTACTTCCAAGAAGTTTTATTTGATGGCATTCCCCAACTTTATAAACGTTTCAAACATACACTATCCAATACCTTTCCGTGGCTAGAACCACCAAGTAAAAACTTTTGTTCTTTTGGCTCTTGGGTAGGCTCAGACAGGGATGGGAACCCATCAGTTACACCAGAAGTCACCTGGCAAACAGCTTGCTATCAGCGCAAAATGGTGCTGGGGAGATATATTCAGTCAGTGAAAAATCTGATTGAATTGTTGAGTGTGTCGATGCACTGGAGCGATGTCTTACCAGATTTGCTGGAATCTCTAGAGTTAGATCAGTCCCAGTTGAGTGAGGTATATGATGCCCTGGCGCTGCGTTATCGGCAAGAACCCTATCGGCTGAAACTCGCTTATGTACTAAAACGGCTAGAAAATACTCGCGATCGCAATCTAGCTTTGTACAATCGGGAAACGCCAAAAAATCAAGATAGTCCCCTGTATCGTTCGGGAGACGATTTTTTAGCTGAACTGCGGATGATTCAGCGTAACTTGACAGAAACAGGTTTAAGCTGTCGAGATTTAGAAAATCTCATCTGTCAGGTAGAAATTTTTGGTTTTAACTTGACACAGCTAGATATCCGTCAAGAATCATCCCGCCACGCTGATGCGCTGAATGAGATTCTACAATACCTGCAAATATTACCTCAACCTTACAACGACCTATCTGAGGAGCAAAGAGTAGCTTGGCTCACAGGAGAACTGCAAACCCGCCGGCCGTTAATTCCAGCAGAATTGCCATTTTCTGAAAAAACCAACGATGTAATTGAAACTTTTCGCGTCGTGCGATCGCTCCAACAAGAATTTGGTCTAAATATCTGCCAAACTTACATTATCAGCATGTGCCGCGACGTGAGCGACGTGCTAGAAGTACTACTGTTAGCCAAAGAAGCCAGACTTTTTGACCCCGCCATAGCCGTGGGAACCATTCAAGTTGTCCCCCTATTTGAAACAGTAGAAGACTTACAACGCTCCAGAAGCGTCATGCGGAAACTGTTTGAACTCCCGTTATATCGCGCTTTGCTAGCCGGCGGCTACGAACAGGCAAAAGCAGAAGATACCGATGAAAATTCATCCTCCCCTGTCTCCCCTGCCCTTGCTACCTCTCCCTCCCCCCTCACCCCTAACTTGCAAGAAGTGATGCTGGGGTATTCTGACAGCAACAAAGACTCTGGTTTTTTAAGCAGCAACTGGGAGATTCATAAAGCCCAAAAATCACTGCAACAAATAGCAGAAGAATACGATATAAATTTGCGGATTTTCCACGGACGCGGCGGTTCTGTAGGGCGGGGAGGTGGCCCTGCTTACGAGGCAATTTTGGCTCAACCGGGTCATAGTATCAATGGGCGAATCAAGATTACCGAACAAGGAGAAGTTTTGGCTTCTAAATACTCCTTGTTGGACTTGGCTTTGTACCACATGGAAACCATTACCACTGCTGTGATTCAAGCGAGTCTGCTGCGGACAGGGTTTGATGATATTGAACCCTGGAATGAGATTATGGAAGAATTAGCAGCGCGATCGCGGCAACATTATCGGGCTTTAATCTATGAACAGCCTGATTTTGTTGACTTCTTCCACCAAGTAACCCCCATTGAAGAAATTAGCCAGCTACAAATTAGTTCTCGTCCAGCCCGTCGCCCATCTGGTAAGAAAGATTTAAGCAGTCTGCGAGCTATTCCTTGGGTATTTAGTTGGACGCAAACCCGCTTTTTGCTTCCTTCCTGGTATGGGGTTGGCACAGCGTTACAAGAATTCTTGAATGCAGAACCAGAAGAACACTTGAAATTAATGCGCTACTTTTACGTTAAGTGGCCCTTTTTCAAGATGGTAATTTCTAAGGCTGAGATGACTTTGGCAAAAGTAGATATGCAAATGGCACATCACTACGTTCAGGAATTGTCACAATCAGAAGATCAACTTCGTTTTGCCAAGGTTTTTGACCAAATTGCCAGCGAGTTCTATCTCACAAGAGATTTGGTGTTAAAAATCACCGATCACAATCAACTGTTAGATGGCGATCCTGTCTTGCAACGATCTGTGCAGTTACGCAATGGCACAATTGTCCCCTTGGGATTTATCCAAGTTTCCCTGCTCAAGCGCCTACGCCAGTCTATGAATACTAATGCCACTTCTGGAGTCATCCATTCTCGTTACAGCAAAGGCGAGTTACTGCGAGGTGCATTGTTAACTATTAATGGAATTGCAGCTGGGATGAGAAATACAGGTTGATTGGGAATGGGAAATGGGAAATGGGAAATGGGAAATGGGAAATGGGAAATGGGGAATGGGGAAGCAGAAAAGTAGAGAGCAAAGGTGTAAAGGTGTAAAATTTTTCATTCTCCCTAATTCTCAATTCCTAATGCCAATGATCAAAAATAGAATTTTCATTTGCACTTTTTTGGCGCTATTATCAGGTTTTTTTGGTGCTTACACTAGTGGGCAAATCACCGTAATGCTGCATAGCCAAAAATGTCAAAACCAATCTTGGGGTTTCCAGGTGATGTGCAACGCTTGGATGACACCAGGAGCAATATGGCAAGGTAGCACAACAGGGCTATGGACAGGAACTATTTTAGGGGCGTTTGTTGGAGGTTTAGTGACGCGACAAGCTCGTGATTAATCTGTTAAACGTGAGTTAGACGAACCTCTCCTTGCCTTGAACTAAAGTTCAAGTCTTTCCCTCTCCGAATCGGAGCTACGGTGTATACACAAGTCTGAAGTTGTTCAAGAATCTGGGTTTTACCCCACCTTAACCACTGCTTGAATTCAATGAACGATATCTCCAATTCAATAAATGACCACCCGAATTCAATAAACAAACACCCGAATTTAATAAACGACCACCCGAATTTAATAAACAACCACCCGAATTCAATAAACAACCACTCGAATTCAATAAATGACCACCCGAATTCAATAAATGACCACCCAAATTCAATATATTTATTGCATAAATTCTCAAAACCTTACCTGAAACCTGATTTACTAAGGTTTTAACTTTAGTTTTACCCCACCCATCAGTGCGATTAAGTAGGTAATGTTTGGGATTTAAGAAGAAATTCGACTTGTGTGTACACGGTAGCTCTCCGAATCGGAGAGGGAAGGTTTTGTGTAGTAAAACCAGGGAGCAATACTTTTTAGATAAACTCAACAATCTCTCCTTTGATCTGGGAAAAGGTTACTGGGGTTCGGTAAAGGTAAATTCAAACCCTTTTCCCCTTCCCCTTTCCCCCTTAAGCGAAAAGTATTGAACTAGGGAGAGGTTTTTGATTCAGACAATTGCAATTAACCCTCAGCAGGAGAAAGGTGTCAGCAAGGCTGGTAAAATCTACCCATAGCAAAGAAGAGTAAATCAAATCACTATGCCTACAGAAACTAACCCAGGGAATCAAACTACCACGGGTGCTGATGCTATTGATGAAGCGATCGCACAGGGAATTGATTTTGATGGTTCTCCCATTCCGCCTGCCAAATTAGAACTTTATGGTAAAGTCATGGCGCTAGAAGGCAATAGACAGCGCAGTGGCGTATCTAATACTATGCGATCGCGGATTGTGCGAATTGGTGCAAAACACATTCCCCAAGCAGAACTTGACCAATTACTTGTAGATGCTGGTTTCGCACCCCTAAAAGAAAAAGAAATTGCCTTTTTTTATAGCGGCAAATAAATATAGCAGCGCAGCACAGTCAAGGCGCATATAATTCGCGGCTACACAAACAAGTAAAGTAGCCGTGAAATTACTGTAAATAAACGAACTATTAACCCATCCATAACCTATCTGTCATCGACAATCCGGTAATCTAAATTTCTCACTGAAATGGCGTGGGCAAGGAGCTAATTCTCCAAAATGCGCTCACGATTTCCAAGAATAATTGAGGATATAGATGATGGCAAAGGTTGGTTACTCAGTGTTTCAACGCGTCAACACTGCGCGTTTGCTGCGTAAAATATGCTTACTGGCGCTGACTGTGCCATTCTTAGCTAGTTCTGCAATCGGTTTGGCAACTGCCAACGAGAAGGATTACGAGTACGAAGGTGAGAACGAGACATACGCTATCGGACTTTGGGGCGATATGCCCTACTCGGATCTCCAGGCGACAACGGGAGTCCCGAACCTCATTGCTGATATGAACGCGCAAAACCTGGCCTTCACTGTCCACGACGGCGACCTGAAGGCGGGCAACTCTACGCCCGGCTCGGTCACGCCGACCACGTGCAGTAATGAACTCTACACTCAGGCGCTCGGCTATTTCAACTCCCTGAAGGCACCAGCAGCCTTTACCCCAGGTGACAATGATTGGACTGATTGCGATCGCCCCTCAAACGGTGGATTCAACTCACGCGAACGCCTCGACTACCAGCGTCAGGTATTCTTCAGCACAAAGTTTTCCCTAGGGCAGCGTCGGCTAGTCCAAGAGGTGCAGACAACTCCACTGTGTCTTGGTGCAATCGGTGCAGTACCCTGTGTGGAGAATCGGCGCTGGACGGTTGGTAGGGTTACTTATGCAACACTCAATATCCAGGGTTCGTGCAACAACCTGTGTGACACTGCGCCTGATCCGCAAGAGTACGCAGCGCGAAACACAGCTAATATTGCATGGATGAGAGAAACTTTTCAAGTGGCAAAAACACGCAATTCAGCTGCGGTTATGTTTATCTCCCAAGGCAATCCAGGGTGGGATCTGACCGACGGAACCAGAGCGCCTTTGCGCGATCCGAAGACGCTCGTGCAAACCGATGGACAGCCTGATGGTTTCAAGGACTTTTTATTAGCGTTCCGCGATGAGGCGATCGCTTTCCGCAAACCGATTGCCTACGTGGATGGTGACTCGCACTACTACCGTGTTGACAAGCCATTTTTAGATGCTCAAGGCAGACGCATTGAGAACTTCACTCGCGTCGAGACATTTGGCGACAATGCGGCGAACGGCACCAACGATGTAAATTGGGTCAAAGTGACCGTAAATCCCCGTAGCCGAGAAGTGTTTTCGTATCAGCCACAGATTGTTCCCGGTAATCGAGTAGCGGTTCCGTCTCCTTAACGCCAAGCAGTTTCTAATTGTTGCTAAATGCAAATATAAAAGCCCAAAACTACAATTTTGAGTTTTCACGGGATAACCCAAACCTTGATTTTCCGGTATGGGCAATTTATATATAAATTGCCTATACTGCGTGTAGTTTGGCGTAAGCCCTATCTATACCTCACACATCCCAAATTGCCATCGATATTTTGGCTTCTTCAATATTTTCCTAATATCGTCAAAAAGTGTATCTTCAGCAAGATATTGTCAACTTTCCCTTGCGTTTGAATTGGCACACAGTTATATGTACTTAAGTAACAGCTGAAACACTTGGAGAACACATGTCAGGAACTACGCCAAATTCAGAAATGTTATATCGAGTTCTCGGCAGTACAGGAGAGAAAGTTTCTGCGATTGGATTGGGTGGTTGGCACATCGGCTTAAAAAACGTTGATGAGCAACTGGGTATTCGAATAGTGAGAACAGCGATTGATCGCGGCATCACCTTTATGGATAACAGTTGGGATTACAACGGTGGAGTCAGCGAGATTCGCATGGGAAAAGCACTGCGTGATCGCTACCGCGATAAAGTTTTCCTGATGACGAAAATCGATGGACGCTCAAAAAAAGCAGCAGCACAGCAGCTAGACGAATCACTTCAACGCTTACAAGTAGATTGCATCGATCTTGTTCAGCACCACGAAATTATTCGGTACGAAGACCCGCATCGAGTTTTTGACGAAGAAGGGGCAAATGCTGCTTTGATTGAGGCAAAAGCAGCTGGCAAACTTCGATACATTGGTTTCACTGGACACAAAGATCCCTATGTTCATCTGCATACGCTGGAAGTCGCAGCCACTTACGGGTTTAAATTTGATACAGTGCAAATGCCGCTCAATGTAATGGATGCCCACTACCGGAGCTTTGCAAAACTGGTTGTGCCAGAACTGGTTAAACAAAACATCGGCGTTCTGGGAATGAAAAGCATGGCAAACGGTATTCTTTTACGGTCAAATACTGTAACGCCAATTGAGTGTTTACACTATGCTTTGAATCTGCCCACATCAGTTGTGATTACCGGAATTGACAGTATGGAGATTCTAGAGCAAGCCTTTGAAGCAGTGCGGACTTTCCAGCCAATGAACGACGAGCAAGTGCGATCGCTTTTAGCAAAAACAGCAGAAGCAGGAGCGCGTGGCGAATTTGAGCCTTTCAAAACTTCATCAATCTTTGATAGCACTGCCCAAAATCCAGATTGGCTAGGAGAAGAACCACAGCGCCTCCAGCAATTGATGTCAGCATGATGCTTTTTTAAACACTCCTTAGACTGTAATTGCGATCGCAAACTTTTGCCCAAGCGCGATCGCTCATCTCTAAAATCTGTCTTTGATTAGCAGCAAAAAAATCTTTATTCAAAATTCAATCTATCAAAATAGTGAATTCTTTTCATAACTAATGATGTAAGAACTTCTATCTAGGGATCGATATGGTGAATCAGTTAAATAAAGTAGATTTAGTATACTAAATCACATGAGATTGTATTGTATGAAATCGAATTATTTTACAAAACAGCTTTCCACCGTAAAACGCTGGATGGCTACCACACTGTTTTGTATGTTAGCGATCGCTTTCGTTTGGCAAGGTGCATTTTTCTCGAACACCTCAGCAATGGCTGATCCTGCTGGAACCTTGATCGCATCAAAAGACGCAGGCGATAAAGTTCAAGAAAAAACCAGTAAAGATGCTGGACGAGCTAAAAATTTCATCGACGATACGGCAGATAAAGTTAAGCAAGCTGCCAAGAGCAATGCCAATAAAGTTGACCAAGCAACAGATGGTGGTAGTTTTGCTGAACGCAAAGCAAAAAGAGATGCGGCTACAATTCAGAAAAGAGCAAACGAAGATGCATCTCGGACTAAAGAAGCAGTAGACAACACAAAGAATGTTGTTGAGCGCACTGTTGATAATATCAAGGATGCTTTTGGTAAATAGTAATCCTATTTGAGAAAGGCTTAGATCCCCGACTTCTTTGAGAAGTCGGGGATCTTTTTGTTTACAAAGATTATTTCACCTAGATTAACTAGCGATCGCAGATAAAACTAGCTGCTATAGAACTCATATTTGATTTTTGAAAAAACTCCGTATAACTTAAAAAGCCTTTTTTACCTATTGTCTCTTGCCTGCCTATCGCGCTGCGCTTCGCGCACCACGCAAGTAAGTATGGCTATACCAACAGATTCCTATATTACTGAACAAGAAAAAAATAATTGTTAAATGTTTGCTAGCAATTAGACTGATCGTATATCTGGAAAACAAGATATTTAACTTTCTTTTTTAATCCCTTAAAAAGACAAAAGCAAGCGAACGATTTAAGGAATTTCCGCAAGATGCTTCTGAAGGCTTGACTTTCTATACAAATCCTATAATCTATTTAAGTGGCATTACTTATTGACAAATGTGCTGTAGCTTTATGTAATTGCAACCTAATTTTGACAATTTGTTAATGGTTAACAAATTTTCCACCATTATTAATTACGAAGTTATACTTTCCGCTACAACTTAGTAACAATGTAAGAGTGTGATTATGTGGACAACCCGACCGTGGGAAAATCAAAATACTGAAAAAGTGAAATTAGAGAGGAAAACACTATAATATGCACTTGAGCGAAATCACCCATCCTAATCAGTTGCACGGTTTATCTGTTCGCCAACTTCAACAGATTGCCCGTCAGATTCGAGATAAGCATCTCCAAACCGTAGCAGTTAATGGTGGACACTTGGGGCCAGGGTTGGGTGTTGTAGAATTAACACTAGGACTTTACCAGACACTGGATTTAGATCGGGATAAAGTAATTTGGGATGTAGGACACCAAGCTTATCCCCACAAACTTCTTACAGGACGTTACGATCGCTTCCACACCCTCAGACAAAAGGACGGAGTTGCAGGTTATCTCAAACTCTGTGAAAATAAATTTGATCACTTTGGGGCTGGACATGCTTCTACAAGTATTTCAGCAGCATTAGGCATGGCTTTAGCGCGAGACTTGAAAGGCGAAAAATTTAAAGCCGTCGCTGTTATTGGGGATGGGGCGCTGACTGGAGGTATGGCATTAGAAGCCATCAACCATGCCGGACACTTGCCGAAAACTAACCTGTTGGTTGTTCTCAACGACAACGACATGTCTATATCTCGCAACGTCGGCGCGATTCCCCGCTATCTGAACAAAATGCGCCTCAGCCAGCCGGTGCAATTTATCAAAGATAATCTTGAGGAACAATTTAAGCAAATTCCCTTCGTGGGTGAATCTCTGTCTCCCGAACTCGGACGCATCAAAGAGGGTATGAAACGTTTGGCTGTTCCTAAGGTAGGGGCAGTATTTGAAGAACTCGGCTTTACCTACATTGGGCCAGTAGATGGGCATAATCTCGAAGAATTGATTGCCACCTTCCAACAGGCACATCAGATACAAGGCCCTGTTTTAGTACATGTGGCAACAGTCAAAGGCAAAGGCTATGAAATTGCTGAACTAGATCAAGTTGGCTACCACGCCCAAAGCCCCTTTAACGTTGCAACTGGCAAAGCTATTCCTTCTAACAAACCCAAACCCCCAGCTTATGCCAAAGTCTTTTCTCATACTCTAGTAAAACTTGCCGAACAAAACCCCAAAATCGTTGGGATTACTGCCGCTATGGCAACGGGAACAGGCTTAGATAAACTTCAAGCCAAACTGCCCAATCAATATGTTGATGTCGGCATTGCTGAACAACATGCAATCACCTTAGCAGCAGGACTTGCAACTCAAGGAATGCGCCCCGTAGCTGCCATTTACTCTACCTTCCTGCAACGCGCTTATGACCAGATAATTCACGATGTCTGCATCCAAAATCTGCCAGTATTCTTCTGCTTAGATAGGGCAGGAATTGTTGGATCTGATGGCCCCACCCACCAAGGTATGTATGACATCGCTTATCTGCGTTGCATCCCCAACATCGTCATCATGGCACCCAAAGATGAAGCAGAACTGCAACGCATGGTAGTAACTGGTGTTGACCATACCAGTGGCCCGATCGCTATGCGCTACCCTCGTGGCAATGGCTACGGCGTTCCTCTGATGGAGGAAGGTTGGGAACCTTTGGAAATCGGCAAAGGCGAAATTCTCCGCACCGGCGATGACGTGTTAATCGTTGCTTATGGCACAATGGTCTATCCAGGGATGCAAGCTGCCGAACTTCTCAGCGAACATGGGATTGAGGCAACTGTGATCAATGCCCGTTTCGTTAAGCCTTTGGATACCGAGTTGATTTTGCCTTTAGCTAAGAAAATCGGCCGCGTCATCACCTTAGAAGAAGGGTGTGTGATGGGTGGCTTTGGTTCTGCGATCGCTGAAGCTTTAATGGATGCAGATATTCTAGTTCCCGTCAAGCGATTCGGTGTACCAGATGTGTTAGTAGATCATGCTGAACCCAATGAATCTAAAACAGAACTAGGTTTAACTAGTCATCAAATAGCAGAAAGAGTTTTGCAAGCTTTCTTTAAGCAGCAAGTATCTGCTGTTGTTTAGTTAATTTTTTGTAGAATGAATCGCCCACACTTGTGACTCAGGTGTGGGCGATCGCTAGATCAAATTTAGGAAATGGCAAAACATAAAGTATGTAGCTCAGACAGTTGGTTCCTGGTATTTAACCCCTCGTTTTTGATGACGGTCATTAGCAACAATAGGATAAACAATGCTGCGTAACCGATTGATCGCACCGACAGGACGATGCACTGCTAAACCATTCCCAGGAGAAAAACTGAGATTTTCTCCAAAGTCATTTTCTTGGGGAGAATTAACCTTTTGATGCTTAACTGTTAGGCGACCAACTGTAAAAAAGGGTGATTCTTCTTCATTCCAAACAATGGTTGTATCATCAATAGACATTTCTGGGCTGGTTTGAAATTGAATTTGAAAGTCCCAATAGTACTCAGCATCAGGCTTTGCTAAAGCTTGAATGATATCCTCTCGGTAGTAGTTGTCCTCTAAACCTGATGCTTTGGCTTTTCTTAGCTCACTTTCTGGCCTCGACTCAACAGGAAGTTGTTGATGAGGTATTTGGCTCGAAACCGGAGTAAATCCATATTTAATCACAGCTGGATATTCCACAGGAACTCGACCTGGTTGGGATGGATCAAAACCAGATTTGAGTCCTACAGAAAACGCTGAAGCACTCCAATAGCGTTCTTTAAGTAAACTCTTGGGAAAACGTTTGAAACTAGTTTGTAAAAGAGTGGATTCGTAGGGATGCAACTTTAACCAAAAAAGCACCAACAGCTTAAAAAGCGGAAACAGCCCTGCTCGATAAACCGTCAAAAAAAAGCTGTGGAAGTCTTTGATGGTTCTAACAAAAAAGAATTCGGTATTGTGGGTAATAATATCTTGAGTTTTTAACTCGTGACTTTGCGATAGTCGTTCTCCTTCTACGCCGATCACTTTTACGGACATGGAGCGCGTATCACCTTCATAGTCATTCTTTATTGAAAACGCACCATTGGCAAATCGTAGCCAAACTGGATATTGTTTCGGTGTGGCAAATAAACCTTGTTTGAGGGAAATGGCAGAAAGTTCAGCTTCAGATAATGAGGTGCGTTTGCTCAATTCCTGCTTAATTGCGGCTTCATCAAAGTCAAAAATTTCTAGAGTTCCTTGAACAGCAGCGTGGGTTTTAGAATGGGTATCTCTTTTTGCAGTTTTTTTCTTCTTACCTCCATAAAGATTTTCCATGTTCTTTTTGACTAACTCACTCATGAGATCGCAATATTTGAGTTCGTCTTTTTCTGGATATTCGGTAAAAAGTTTCATTTTTTTTACAGGTAGATTTAATAATTTGGCGATCGCTGGTTTGCGAAAGCGATCGCACTCAAAGCTGATGTAGAATCTTACAATCTCTTAAAGGTCAAAAGTAACTTTGTACTTCTTACCTGATGGAGGAACATTACGATTAACTAAATCTGAGACTGTGTTGGTATTCTGAAGAATTTCCCAACCCACAGGAGAAAAAGTTTCTTTATTGAAAATATTGGGTGATAGTAAAGGATTGGTTAGCGCCTGAGAAAAGGCATCAATCCCAATTAAGCGTGCTACTAAAGCAGGGATAGTTGAATTCTCGCGCCCATCTTCGGCGTAAAGCCCCACAAAGAACTCAATATTATCAACATGACCATATAATTCTTTGAGTTTTTGTTGAGCAAATTCATTGCCAGTAACTTGCTCAAATCTCGTCACTCTGGGAAAACCGCACAATTCTCGATAATCGTTATAGCTTGCCAATTGCAGCTGCCGTCCCAGTCTGATTGAGGCTAACTCAGTTAACTCCACCAATATATCAGGGGTGTTAAATAAACCAATTTTTGTACCTGGTTGAGAGCAAGTTTCCTCCATTAATGCCCCCAAACCTTGGTCAATAAACATCTTATTATTCCAGAGGGATGTAGCAATATGAGTTGGTTTACCGTTATAGTTAAATGTTTCTGGAATTGCACTATGCCAGCGATAAACAAAGTCAAACTCAATTGCCATATAGTTGGGACGATGCCAACTTTCCTTTGTAAAAGCTTCTGGATCGGCAAACAACTTAAAGTGATAAGGAGTTATGTGGTTAATGTACTCTTCCATGATGATTTTTAGAATAATCGCCATGAGAATATTTCTCGATGTTTGGAAGAGGCGTTCATCATCCCAATCTGGATAATTGCTTGCTAATTCATCACAAAGACGATTATGTTCGCGGAGACATAGAGTGTTGAGCATTACATAGCCAATTTGTACGTTTGCTCGTTCTACTCCCATTGCAAACATATATTGCTTTTTATCTACAGACTGTCTTTTTTCATCATTCAAAGGTTCATAAAGACCTTCAAATTCAGGTTTAATCTTATCTTGTGCTGGATCTGCATAAAAGAATAAAGGATATTCTTCTTCTACACCATCTTGGCGTTTGAGTTTCTGAGTTTTTAATTTACCTCCTTGAAAACTTCTTAACAGATGTGTTTGTTTTCTGGTTAAACCATAAACATTACACAAATCAATTTCATGGTTGGAAGTATTTTTTAGTTTATTGTAGTGATTAAGGCGAAGAAAGCTATCTGTAAACCACTGCACCCAATAGGGAAACAGCATGGTTGATTTGCCAGAATAAATAGTTTTACCGTCTCTTTTACGGAATAAAATAGCTAGGTCTTCAACTTTGGGTAGATTACCCTCAGCGTTTAACTTGGGATCGGGTGGTAGATGCCTTCCTGTATAAGTGCGATCGTTGAGCGATTCCCAGGAAGTATAAGTATCAGTTTTCTTAGGAATGTTAGTATCAGGAATATGCTCATCCAGAGTCATCATGCTGTAGGGATTAGGACGAGTTGGAATTTTATAGATGAGACTGTTAAGCAGAGTTTTATTAACTTTACGTGCAATAGATTTGTTACTTTGGAGAAGTTTCCAAATCGGTTTAAAGTGAGTTAAAACGTATGTTTGAATTTTGTTCTCTAACCCGTCTTTGGATGTATCTCTTTTTCCAGCCATAATTATTTCTTCCTTCTGTTTTGCAATTCTGTATTCGATGCAGTCTAAATTTATCTACTTTGATTACTCAAATTAATTCAACTTATTTCAGTTTGGAAATAATCTTTTGTAGATTTTTAGGTCGATAGTCTTTGCGATTTTTTAAACGGTTAATTGTGCTTTCATGAAGGTCTTCAATGACATCGCTGACCTCACGAAACTTGATTCCTGCTAATTTAAAGAATCCAGCATCGTTTTTAAAGTTACATTCATAATTAGGGTTAATACCTGTAGGAATCACACTTGTATCGAAGTCAAGCCCCAATTGCATCTCACCAATGGAATCAATCATCCACTGTAAGGCAGCATCTGATAACCCACTATGTTCTTCAGTTCCACCACCAACGCAGCCGTGTCCACCAGGGAACCACTTTTGAATCACTCGTTGGTTTTCAGCATCAGGATGCTTTGTCATAGGAGTGACATCAAAGACTTCACGAATTTCGTCGATCGCCACCGCGTGCAAGGCATTCTGAACACATTTGTTTAAAGTAGTGTCATGGAATCTGTAACGCTTATTCAGCTGCTCGCTCAACTTGCTGAAGGCGGGTATCCCAGGAATACCAAGGGCCCCAACGGTGTCAAAACAACCCAGCAAGGTGATAGGGACGCGATCGCCATAAGCTTGACGGTATTCCACAGCTTCCTGATCTTTTGGTTTAACACCTCGTTTACGGTAAAGCTCATAAGCTTCATGGGCTTTGGTGACATGGGGACGGTCTAGAAGACCGGAGCAATAGATCATCCCCGCTAAACTTCTAACTGTGTAAGCACCACGACTGAAACCGAACAGATAGATTTCGTCACCAGAAACATAGTTGAGGCTCAGAAATCGGTAGCCATCTTCTATATTTCTATCGATTCCTAGTCCGGTAGCTCCCCCTAAAACCTTTTGACCCTCGGCTCCAACCCCCTCGTCATAAAATACGATTTGTGCAACCCCGTCACTAGCCATCGGTTTTACCGATTGAGCTAACTTAACCACATTGCTAGGGTAAGCACTTGTTAATTGTTGCCAGGTTCCATCACAGCAA
This sequence comes from Nostoc sp. FACHB-133, assembly GCF_014698055.1. Classification (NCBI taxonomy): domain Bacteria; kingdom Bacillati; phylum Cyanobacteriota; class Cyanophyceae; order Nostocales; family Nostocaceae; genus Nostoc; species Nostoc sp. FACHB-133. Next base: position 27,666 of record NZ_JACJSH010000032.1, on the reverse strand, counting down.
ATAACAAGACGTTTCATAGTTTTATTTCAAATCCTTTGAGGAATTAGATCAACTTTTTATTAAGATGTGACTTTTGCATAAAGTTAGGGCAAAAGCATTTTTGATATTAACTATATGTTTAGTTTTCTAAATGCTTTAGCGAGATATCCTCTCACTTTTATAATGAGAATGCAAGGACAGTTAAGACAGTTAAGGAGAAAATTAATTAAATAAATATTAAGTAATGATCTGTGCAGCAAAATCATAAAAAAACTAAAAATATTTAATTGAATTTTAGTTTTTAAAATGAAATCATCAAGGTGCATTAAAGTAAAAAATATTGCTTAAGTTAAGTCGGCGATAAAATTCAACGTATATGAATAAATATAAATTGTCTGTAGGGGAGACATTTGCGTGGGCGGGTTCTCCCGGCTTGAGCAAACTAGCGTCGTGTTATGCCATCTTAAATTCTTGACGATGCATTGCGCTGCGCGACAACACACCCTACAGTTAAATTTCTTAACATAGCTTGAAATATTAGCGCCGACTTACTTATCCACTAACTACGTTTTTCTATGACACTTTCTACAAACCACGTTTATCCCGTTATTTGGCACAATGAATCGGTGTCACTAATTGACCAAACGCGCTTACCCAACGAATATACATTTGTGGAAATCCACCGCAGTGAAGATATGGCGCGGGCGATTAAGACTATGATTGTCCGAGGTGCGCCTGCAATTGGTGTGGCTGCGGCTTATGGAATGTATCTTGGCGCAAGGGAAATTGAAACTAGCGATCGCACCGAATTTTTGCAACACTTAGATAAAGTTGCTCAGTTATTGCGTTCTACTCGTCCGACGGCGGTAAATTTATTTTGGGCAATTAGCCGGATGACGAAAGCCGCTTATGAAACTCTGGGAACGGTAGAAGATATTAAGCAAACCCTTTTCCAAACAGCCCAAGCAATCAACGCTGAAGATTTGCAAACCTGTCAAGCGATCGGTGACAATGGTTTGGCAGTTTTGCCCACTAGCCCCGAAAGGCTGACGTTACTTACTCACTGCAACGCTGGGGCGCTAGCTACGGCTGGTTATGGCACTGCTTTAGGTGTTGTGCGTTCCGCTTGGAGGGAAGGACGTTTAGAACGTTTATTTGCCGACGAAACCCGTCCCCGCTTACAAGGTGCAAAACTCACCGCTTGGGAATGTGTGCAAGAAGGTATTCCAGTGACATTAATTACTGATAATATGGCAGCCCATTGTATGAAACAAGGTTTGATTCATGCTGTAGTTGTGGGTGCCGATCGCATTGCTGCTAATGGCGACACTGCCAATAAAATTGGTACTTATAGTGTTGCGATCGCAGCTAAGGCACATAATATCCCCTTCTTTGTGGCTGCACCCCTTTCCACCGTTGATTTTGAATTAGCTGATGGCAGCAAAATTCCAATTGAAGAACGCGAACCAACAGAAATTTATCAAGTCGGGGATACTATTCTCACACCTGAAGGTGTAGATTTTTACAACCCAGCTTTTGATGTGACTCCGGCTGAGTTGATTACAGCCATCATTACAGAGAATGGAGCGATCGCACCTGGGGAATTGGTGAAATTACAGCTAAAGAAATTACCGATTGGCTTAAATCTGAATTAATCAAGAATTTGCGCCGAGTTAGTTCTCGATAACTCTAAATCCGAATAACGGAAACTTTATAGGGCAATGCCCCAAAAAAATCTCCGACTTTTTAGAAAAGCCGGGGACTTTGTTTTTTGACTACTTTAAAATCTGACGCAATACGGTTCGGTTAAGGCAAGAGACGCGATAAATCGCCGTCTCTACAAAGGACTGATTCTTGTAAAGGCGGCGATTTATCGCATCTTTGCGATCTAGGGCGTGTCATCAAAAAACCTCATCCGAACCGTATTGAAATGTGACGGCTCAAAATTTATCAGCAATTTTTTCAATAATTTTATCTAAACTTCATATTCGGACTAAATTCAATAAGCAAAATCCGCAATTACTTTCTCAAAAGAAGCTTTGACTTTCTCAAACTCCAGTTTGCTTTCTCATTTTGGTGTTTTCCGCAAGTAAACGAAGCTTTTACTTTCTCAAACCCCAGTTTGCTTTCTCATTTTGGTGTTTTCCGCAAGTAAAAGAAGCTTTTGCTTTCTCAAACCTCAGTTTGCTTTCTCATTTTGATGTTTTCTGTAAGTAAAAGAAGCTTTTGCTTTCTCAAAAGAAGCTTTGACTTACTCAAATCTCAGTTTGCTTTCTTATTTTGGTGTTTTTTACAAATAAAATGCCAAAGTCAAATTACCCCCCTTAATCCCCCCTTGTAAAGGGGGGAAACAAGAAATCCAGTTCCCTCCCCTTTACAAGGGGAGGGTTAGGGTAGGGTAATTCGACTTGTAACTAATTAACCCTAATAAAATTAACCAAAATGTCGAATAATTGCGTCGGCAAATTCAGAACATTTTAAGGGTTCAACTGGCGGTTCCAGCAACCTCGCTAAATCGTAGGTGACTTGACTATTGGCGATCGCATCGCTTAAACCTTTCTTAATTAGGTCTGCGGCTTCTTGCCAACCCATAAATTCCAGCATCATCACGCCAGACAAAATCACTGAACCCGGATTAATCCGATCTAAGCCGGCGTGTTTGGGTGCAGTACCGTGAGTAGCTTCAAATATGGCACTAGAATCACCAATATTCGCCCCTGGCCCCATTCCTAATCCCCCAACAATGGCTGCGGCGGCATCAGACAAGTAATCGCCGTTCAAGTTCATCGTCGCCAAAATCGAATATTCATCCGGTCTGGTTTGGATTTGTTGAAAAATACTGTCTGCAATCCGGTCATTCACCAAAACTTTCTCTTTCCATTTGCCATCGCCGTGGGTTGCCCAAATTGTGTTAAGAACAGTTTCAACTTCCTTGACAACTTGCGCTTTCTTGTCTGGGGTGAGATTATCAAACCCAGGCTCAATCTGGCGAGCGTTTTCTTCTAAGGAAATATTCGGATTTTTTTCCTTGTTACTCAAAATCCAAGATTCTTGTTCAGTGACAGTTTCTTGGCGAAATTCACTGGTTGCTAATTCATAACCCCAGTCGCGGAAAGCGCCTTCGGTGTACTTCATGATGTTACCCTTATGCACCAAAGTCACCTGTTGCTTATTTTTGGGCAATAGCAAAGCGTGTTTGATGGCACGTCTGACTAGGCGCTGAGAACCAGTTTTGCTGATGGGTTTGATGCCAATACCAGAATCAAGAGGAATGCGTTTTTTCCCATGTTCTGGGGTGGCGGGGATTAGTTCTTCGTTAAGAATCTTAATTAAGCGATCGCCGATTTCGCTACCTTGTCGCCACTCAATGCCTAAATAAATATCTTCTGTATTTTCCCGATAAACAATTACATCCAGCTTTTCGGGGTTTTTGTGGGGAGAGGGCGTACCTGCATAGTAACGGCAAGGACGCACGCAGGCATACAAGTCAAAAATTTGCCTTAGTGCCACATTTAAAGAACGAATTCCTCCCCCAATGGGAGTAGTCAAAGGCCCTTTAATAGCTACACCATACTCTTCAATTGCTGTGAGAGTGTCCTGAGGTAAATACTGATAAGTACCGTATAAATCGCAAGCTTCGTCACCAGCGTAAACCTTGAACCAGCTGATTTGACGCTGACCCTTATATGCTTTGGCTACCGCAGCATCGAGAACTTTTTGGGTAGCAGGCCAGATGTCGATACCTGTGCCGTCGCCACGAATAAAGGGGATAATTGGATTGTCCGGTACGATTGGTTCACCATTTTTGAAGGTGATCTTTGCTCCGGCTGCGGGGGGGGTAATCTTTTCGTACATCGTTCACACACTCCTAATCGATACGCTGCTAGTCAAAAAATCCTTATGTGGCAGGCTTGTATATTTTGCTATGTCTTTTGTTTACCAAGCCATAAGGCAAAGATTTTCCCCCTATTCCCCTTGTACATTATTTGGGGATTAAGTGTGAGATTTCAGTGAAGCGATCGCAATTTTGTACGATCAAAAATAGTAAACTACTTTTCGCTATCAATGCTCCACTTTGGAGAAAACCGATAGCTTACCACTCTTTCACTGACCGCTAAAACTAGAATGGCATGACAGACCCAATGATTTTATCAGGCCCTGCAAATGACATCGACTCCCTCCGACGACCGTTAATCGCCGGGTCTGAAAAAGTCCAACAACAGATAATCCCACAGTTAGCTGAGTTGGGTAATGAGGGATTAGACGTGTTGATGGAATTTTTACTGAAACGACGTGAGAACCCAGCGACTTGGATTGATGGTAAAGCTTACCAAGTCCTTTATAACTCCGATGCACCTCAAGCCAAAGAATTTTTGCGCTCCTGTTTTCCTGAAGGAATTGTACCTCTAAAATCAGAGTGCGGGATTAACTACAATTCTTTGCAACAGCTACTTGCTGCTCAAGACTTTCAAGCAGCTGATCGCGTCACCATCGAAAAAATGTGTGAACTATCAGGGCCAACGGCTGTACAACGAAAATGGTTGTACTTTACTGAGGTAGAAAATACCCCAGCTGTTGACTTACAAACCATTAACAACCTCTGGTTAGTCCACTCCGAAGGTAAATTTGGCTTTTCAGTGCAGCGAGAAATCTGGTTGAGTTTGGGTAAAAATTGGGAGAATTTCTGGCCGAAAATTGGCTGGAAAGAAGGTAATAATTGGACGCGATACCCTAATAGCTTTACCTGGGATTTGAGTGCGCCTAGAGGTCACTTACCCCTTTCTAATCAGCTGCGGGGGGTAAGAGTCTTTGCTTCTTTACTCTCTCACCCTGCTTGGTCGAAGAATCTATAAAAATGATTTTAAATCTACGTACAAATAGATTATGATCAATCCCACCAACTGAGAATTCTACGTCATCATTGAACGGGATGAAGATAGCTACTATGTCGGAGAAGTACCTCAGTTACAAGCCTGTTACAGTCAAGGAGAAACAATTGATGAGTTGATGGCTAACATGAAAGAAGTAATTGAACTTTGTTTAGAGGATGTGTGAAAAGTCAAAAATATCATGCTGTCGTCTGCGATCAGAGTATGACTTAAAGAGTCTAACGATCAGAAAGTTAGACCCCAAACGAAAGAGCTTTGGTAAGACAGAAATTTGTTTAGAACCTTATTCTTCATAGGTTTTTCCCAATGCCGATGCAGTGAATGAGGCTCTAAGATTTCTGATTAGAGTTGTGCAGGATAAGCAAGTTTCTGCATTTACAAAGCAGCTTCCCCGTTTCTCTAAGGGTGCGGATAAAATCTCCTAGTGCTTAGTTGGAAGTGCCGCATGATCCTAAACTGAAAATATCAAATCAGATAATGGCAAATGTTCGTCTAGAAGATATTAAACGTAGATTTAATAATGTCACCGCGATCGAGGATATTACCTTTGAAATTCCTGATGGCGAGTTTTGGGTTTTAGTTGGGCCATCGGGTTGTGGTAAGTCTACAATTTTGCGAACGATCGCTGGTTTAGAAACCGCCACATCTGGCAAACTCTTTATTGGCGATCGCTTGGTGAATAATATCCCAGCCAGACAACGGGATGTGGCGATGGTATTCCAAAACTACGCTCTTTATCCTCACATGAGCGTGGCGGAAAATATCGGCTTTGGCTTGCAGATGCGGAAGGTTGATCGAAAAATCATTCAAGAACGGGTGATGAACGTGGCGCGATCGCTTTCTCTGGATCACCTGCTAGATCGTAAGCCCAAACAACTTTCTGGGGGACAGCAACAGAGGGTAGCATTAGGGAGAGCGATCGCTCGTGAACCCCAAGTTTTTTTACTTGATGAACCTTTGTCTAATTTAGATGCCCAATTACGCGACGATACAAGGGCAGAATTAAAACAGTTACATCAAGAATTAGGAATTACCACAATTTACGTCACCCACGATCAAGTTGAAGCAATGACTTTGGCTGATAAAATAGTCGTGCTAAATCGCGGGCGAATTCAACAAATCGGCGATCCCCAAACTATTTATGCAAGTCCTGCTAATCAGATGGTTGCAAGTTTTTTAGGCAGTCCGCCAATGAATATTTTGCCTGCAATCTATCACAATAACGGTTTTGATGTCAGTGGACAGTTATTAACGATTCCAGCAGTTGTAAAAGAAAAATTACAGTTGCGTCAGGAACACAGTTATGATTTGGGGATTCGTCCAGAGCATATTTTTATTAACGAACCGCCAAGTCGCCTTGGCGCAGCCTCTCGAAGAGAAGGACGCGAAGAAGGAAATGAGGGTCAGCTGATTGTAGAAGTTAAGGTGGTGGAACCTTTGGGAAGAGAAACTTTGATTCGTGCTGGTTTACCAGGTTCGGCGGTGGTGTTGAATATTCAGGTGGGTGGGGATGTGCGTCTGCGTCCAGGCGATCGCCTTTCTCTACAACTTGATTTAAATCACTTGTTTGTATTTGATCCCAAAACTGGCGACAGAATTTTATAAATACTTTCTTAAACTGCCATAAATAATCACAATTCCCAATTTTTTGTAGCCAAAATCTAAGAAAATAAAAACTGCAATAGAGACTTAATTGATTAGCTGCAAAAAGTTATATGGCTATTAATCGACGCAATTTCTTGTTTTTACTTACAGCAGGCGCGGGTGCTTTTGCATTAGATGCTTGTGCATCGGCAGAGAAATCTCCAAATGGAAATACTGCAACTCCTGAAACAACACCAAATACACCACTAAATAAAACATCAGATAAACCAGGTGCTATCCAACTACCGCGTTTAGCTTACGCTTACGAAGCACTTGAACCACACATCGATGCTAAAACGATGCAGTTTCACCATGATAAACACCACGCAACTTATGTAAAAAACTTGAATGCAGCGTTAGATAAACACCCAGAACTCAAAGGCAAAACTATTGAAGAACTGTTGCAAAAACTTGACAGTGTACCACAAGATATTCGCAGAACAGTACGCAATAATGGTGGTGGACATGTGAACCACTCAATGTTCTGGGAAATTATGAAGCCAAAAGGCGGGGGGGAGCCAACAGGAAATATAGCCTCCGCAATTAATCAAACTTTTGGCAGTTTTGCAGCTTTCAAAAAACAATTTAACGAAGCTGGTGCTAGTCGTTTTGGTAGTGGTTGGGTTTGGCTAGTGCGTAATAAAGGTGGCAAGTTAGAAGTGACAACTACAGCTAACCAAGATAGTCCCTTAAGTGCAGGTAAATATCCCATTTTAGGTAATGACGTATGGGAACACGCATATTATCTCAATTACCAAAATCGCCGCGCCGATTATTTAGATGCTTGGTGGAACGTGGTTAATTGGGATGAGATTAACAAGCGTTTTGCAGCAGCCAGTAAACTTGCTTAAACATTGGGATATTGATATTCCGCTCCTATCAAAGTAATTCATAATTCCAACCAGTGGAAACTTGCACTCTTTCTAATTACGAATTACGTTAGCGTAGCGGAGCGTAGCCCATTACGAATTACGAATTAGTCAAAGAGGCTTTTGAGTAGGTACACCAATAGGACGGGGAAACTGAACTGGTGTGGTAGCTACCTTACGCAAATACACACAGTGCCGAATGCTGTGACTCAAAGGTGTTGTAAATTGTTCAATTGATTCAATAACGCCACCCAATAGCTTCACAGCATTCTGCAAAGCTTTTGTTTCATCCTTTGTCCAATTACCGCGATAAATTATGGCTAAACCTCCCTGTTTGAGTAGTGGTAGGGTATATTCTGCACAAACAGAAACTGCCCCTACAGCACGGATCAGTGCAATATCATAAGCCATTCGATGCTGATGATGCTGACCAATTTCTTCAGCCCTACCAACAAGAGTTTTAGCATTAGTAAGGGCAAGTTCAGATAATAGATTGTCGAGAAAAGTAATTTTTTTCTGAGTGGAATCGAGAAGAGTAATTGTGCAATTAGGTACTGTCATTGCCACTGGAACACCTGGAAAACCTGCACCTGTACCAATATCAATAATAGTAGGGGAAGCCGGGGGTAAATTTCCTGATAATAGGGGTAGAATTCCTCGTAGAGAATCCCAAAGATGTTTTTCCCAAAACTCTTGGGGGTCAGTAATGCGAGTTAAATTTAGTTGACGATTACCTTCTAGGATTAACTCATAAAGCCTTTGGAATTGCCCTTGCTGTTGGACAGTTGGTTGCCAATTCAGAGTTTGCTGCCAGATTTCTGCCATCTCAGGCAATAAGTTTGTCATTTGTCATTTGTCATTTGTCATTTGTCATTTGGGATAGGGCATTGGGTATTCTTTTTTCTCCAGTCCCCAGTCCCCAGTCCCCAGTCCCCAGTCCCCTTTCATACCGATGGTAGAGGTTCTTTGACTTTGGATTCTAGTGTCTTTGGGTCTACTGATTGTAGTTCGCCGTGGTTAAGTGTCCAGCAACGATCTGCGATCGCTAACAGATCCCCAGCATCGTGTGTTACTACCAATAGCGTCCAATCTTGTTTCAGCTTCGCTAATAAATTTACCAGTTGCCGACGCATTGACCAATCTAACCCAGCAGTGGGTTCATCCAATAAGAGTAAATTTGGCTGGCGAATCAATTGCACTGCTAAAGCTAAACGCCTCTGTTGACCACCACTCAAAGCATGGGGAGCAGCAGAAAGCGATAAATGCTCTAATCCCACCTCAGTTAGGGCCTGTCTAACTCGTTCTGACCCTAACTCAGGATGTCCTAAACGCAATTCTTCTAAAATCGAACCACCACAAAAGTGCCGTTCTGGAAACTGAAATACCAACCCAGCTAATTGTTGTAGCTGTTCGGCTACAAGTTCTTGTTCCCGCCAGAAGAGTGCGCCAGTAGTGGGTTCGGCTAGTCCTGACAAAATTTCTAGTAAAGTACTTTTTCCCGAACCACTGGGGCCGATAATCAGACCTAGCTGCTGGGGTGCTAATTCCAAGTTGATCGATTTAAGAATCGCTGTTGGACACGCTGTGGGGTGATAATTTACATTTCGGAGATAGAGCATTTGTTAAGATTACCAAAAAGTCAGCAAATTACTGATTAGCTACACTGAGAGGATCTGGAAAATTCTGGAAAAATTTATAATGCATTACCTGGATTAACAGCTTAATCTAGCAGCAAGAATCATCCAATTTTTCTCCATTGTGGCAGACTCACCCTGGAACAATGGCTATGACGAGCCTGGAAACATGGAAAAATTACCAAAGTCAATCTTTATATAAGAAAATTTTGGTTGAGGCAGAGGCAAGTTAAAATTAATCATTTTTTGTATTCTAAGTAACACATACAACTATTTCAACCGCAATTATTCTGAGGGTTAAAATGACTAAAAGGTTTTCTTCGCCTCGATTAGTAGTGCCTACCAGACTCACTACCCTTGCTCAGACTGCTTTTGGTGCTGCGTTTGCCTTTGGCGTTGCCCCTTGGGCGATCGCACTTAATCTGTGGGTAAATCCCTCCCTGGCTGGAGATCCGTTTCGCAATAGCGAACCTCATCAAATTGGCGACCAAACAGAAGCAGCTTTTAAAGCGATATTCCAACAGGGTAACTATCCAGTAGCAGAGCGTTATCTGGAACAAGCAATATCTAAAGAACCAAATGAACCTCTAGCTTATGCGATGAAGGCATCTTTGGCATACGGAAATAAGGATTGGGCTAAACTAAACACCTACAGTAAAAAAACTCTAGAAACCGGACAAAAACTGATTCCCAACGATCCATTGCGTGGTAATTTATACACTGCTGTTGGTCATTTTTTAGAAGGAGCAGTAATTATCACCCGTGAGGGTACAGTCAACGGTGTGCCGCAGGCTTTTAGTAGGCTGCGGCAAGTTTATGAATATTTAGATAAAGCCGAAGCAATTTCTGCAAACGATCCAGAACTGAATTTAATTAAGGGTTATATGGATTTATTGTTGGCGGTTAATTTGCCTTTTGCTAGTCCCGATCAATCAATTGGACGTTTAGAAAAAAATGCTGCTCCTAGGTATCTCGTTGATCGGGGTATTGCTCTTGCTTACCGGGATTTAAAAAGGTATCCACAAGCACTAGAGTATGTCAATCGAGCGATCAAAACCACATTCGATAATCCAGAAATTTATTATCTCAAAGCCCAAATCCTGAAAGAACTGGGGCAAAAAGAAAAAAGCCAGCAGATGATTCGGGAAGCGATCGCTAATTTTGACAAAGCATTAACTAAAAAATCCCAACTCCCAAGCGATTTAGTCAAACAAATTGAGCGTGAAAGCAAAAATGCTGCTAGCCTTAACAATCCTTAGCCCCAATTCCCAATTCCCAATTCCCCATTCCCCACTCCCTACTTTGATATGCTTATTTGCAGAACAGTAATTGAGATATTAGACCAAAATGGAGATTCAGTTCCGCGAAATTAATCCTTTTGATATGTGGATTTGGCTGAAATTCAGTACAAATCCTTCTGCACGTGAAAAACAGTATGTAGAAGAAGTTTTCAATTCCTGGTTTTATCTGGGTAAATTGGGCGCATTTAATGCAGAGAATCTTCAGGTGCAGGACACTGGACTCGATATCAGCTACATGAATTATGATGAGCAAGGGTATGACAAAAGCTTGCTAGCACTGATGCACAACATCGGTGAGTTTGAATATGAGGGACAGTGGGGGCGTTGTTGGTTTGACTTAGGAACCAGTGATGCGATCGCATTAGATATTTTAATCAACGCCCTCACCCAGCTAAGTCAGGAATACGTCACCATTGAAGAATTGTACATCGGTGGCGAAAATCCAGATTGGCCTATTGAGGATAGCGAAAGTCGTCCTCAGTCTATTTATGATAATTAGTTATAAAAATGAATAAAGCAGGCGAAATTCGGGTAATAGCCTTGGGGCTAATTCGAGATGGCGAACGCATATTTGTTTCTGAAGGCTATGATCCCGTAAAGCAAGAAACATTTTATCGAGCTTTAGGCGGTGGTGTTGATTTTGGCGAAACCAGCCACGCCGCCTTAGAACGAGAGTTTCAAGAGGAAATTCAGGCAGACTTAAGGAATATTAAATATCTAGGTTGTATAGAGAACCTGTTTACATTTAATGGTAGGCAAGGTCATGAAATCATTCAGCTTTATCAATGTGACTTTGTTGATTCAAAATTTTATCAACTGGAAAGTCTAATTTTTTCAGAATCACAACATCATAAACATAGAGCGTTATGGATAGATATCTCTCGCTTTGAATCTGGTGAATTACGATTAGTACCTGAAGTATTTTTTGAATATTTATAAATCATCGGGAAATCGCACTCAACAAAGACACAATATACTGGTTGAGACTAACGCCTTCCCGTTCAGAAGTCTCAGCTAAACGTCGATGTAAAGATTTCGGCATCCGCAGTAGTAGTTTACCGCTATAGCTATCATTACTACTTGGTAAGGGAATATCATCGCCAGCTTCATAAGCTGTTTCAATCCATAATTCTCGCGCTTCATTGAGATTTGCCACTGTCTCTTCAAGGGTTTCACCTTGGGTAAGACATCCAGGTAAATCTTTTATTTGAGCTATATATCCCCCCTCTTGATCGGGGTAAAGTGTTACAGGGTACTGAAGATTTAAATAATATTCTAAGGACGGCTTCTCAATCTGCTGGTTCTTCTGGTTCAGTGTCTTCATCAATCCACTCTTCTAAATTTAAAAGTTCAACTATTTGCTGTACATAGACTCCTTTAACTTTTTGTCCTCCTGTTTTGGGTACAGTGATGGTTTTACCTTGGGAGTCTCGGAAGCTATGATGGCTACCTTTAGACCTTTTCTCTTCAAAGCCAAAAGCTTCCAATAGATAGTAAACTTCCTGAAACCGCACTTCTGGAGGTCGTTTTAGGAACTGATCTACTAATTTTCTTAATTTGCTTATTGAGAGATGATACTATATATAGTATCAAAATTTTGAGATATAAAAAAGCGATCGCTTGTTGTATTAAAAAAAAGGGTGATCGCACCAATTAACTCCAATCTAGGTTAATTCTGCTTCAGATTTCGCTACCGTTCCCGCACAGTAAGCGCTCATCTTTGAATCAAAATGGGGTATGCGATCGCACTGCGTCGCTACAACTGAGAGAGCAACTTGTTATACTCTGCGTGTGAACCAAGCCAAAACCAAATAACAGTATCTCCATCTAACTGTCCAACCGCTCGATAATTTTTGCCAATCCGTGCTGAATAAATTGGTAGTTCTGGATGTACTTTTTTGAAGCGCAAGCTTGGATGGCTCGGATCTTGTTTGAAAAGGCGGTATGCCTCACGGGTTTGCTCTTGAACTTGCTCAGGTAGATCAGCAAACCCTTGACGAAACTGAGAGGTTATACGTGACTTCACAATGTATCTGGATCTAACTCTTGGGTTTTACCTGCACGGTATTCAGCCATTGCCTCGGCTGCAAGTTTGGCAAGCATATCTGGAGAACGGGCAAAAGCTTCATCCCAACGGCGTTCATCTTCTAGTTCTGCCAAAATCATCGCCGCGATCGCATCTTGTTCATTAGCAGGTAAATTTTTTAGTTTGGCGATCGCTTGTTCAAGTAGCTCTGTCATAGCTGTTAATCGTTACAAAAGTCATACTATAAATTATCTCTGCTTGCACTCTGTTGGGGTTGTTAGGGTGCGATCGCTCCATAGCCGAAGTAGTAGGGTTTGAGTACGAGCAAACAATCTCTCTCAATAGCACTAAAAGAGTTTGAGACAGTTCTACAATACAAGCTAAAGACGTTGAGGTTGAACTAACCTAATGGGTGTACCTGAAACAAACCCAAAGATACCAATGCTTTCACCAAGCTTATACGAAACTGATTTTTACGCTTGGACACAGGAACAAGCAACTTTACTTCGCAATGAGCAGTGGAGTCAGATTGATCTGCAAAATCTGATTGAGGAGATTCAATCTTTGGGTAAACAGCAACGTCAAGAATTACGGAACCGTCTGAGTGTGTTGATTGGACATTTACTAAAATGGCAGTACCAGCCCCAACGCCGTAGTCGTAGTTGGTTAGCAACACTTCGTATTTAACGCTTAGATATTGCTGAACTACTCGAAGACAATCCTAGCCTAAAGCCCTATCTTGAAGAAGCGCTTCGCAAAGCCTACCTTAAAGGTGTCGAATTGGCTGTTGGAGAAACAGATTTGCCCAAGCGGACTTTTCCAGTAGAATGTCCTTACAGTTTGGTAGAGATTGTGGACTATGATTTCTACCCCGGTGAACCAAGCAAGTTACTAGATGAATCAGAGCAGTAATTTGAAATTAAAGTAAATCTTCTTCAGATAGCTGGGCTATTTTCATCAAGGCTTTCAAGGTTCCAACTTTCAAATCTTGATTGCGGTGAACAGGAATTGACAGGATTTTTTCTACTTCAAGGTTTTCATAAATATGATGACTGCCAGTAATTCTTTGCAAAACCCAACCTTTTTGCTCCACAATCTTACAAAGTTGCTTGCCAGAAATCGATTTCATACAGCAATTTCGACAACTTGATCTGTTGACTCAATTGCATTACGACTGTTGGCAACTTCAAGCCAACCTTCAATAGCATCTTTTAAATTAGCCATTACCTCTTCTATGGTGTCTCCTTCGGTAATACAACCGGGAAGCGCGGGAACCTCTGCCCAATAGCCGCCTTCTTCTGCTGGATGAATGATTGCTCTGATTTTCATAAACTTACTTGTTGAGCTAGTTTGTGAGAATATGCTAATAACGATATCTGTTTGGTCTCAACTGTGGCTACTCAAATTGATGTTGCTAGGGTTCAAACAACAGGCGCTTCTGCGATCGCTCACAATAGCAGAAGTGGTAGGATTTGAATAAAAGCTAAGTGTTGAGCTTGTTGGTGTCAATGCAACCTGCAATTATCAGCCAATGCATTGTTCTGCTTCAGTTTACTTAGCTTGTTATCGAAGCATACTTTACTCTGATAGCAGTGATGTGTATGCGTCAGTGCCAAATTGCTCATCACGCCATGCAATAACAACTGCTTGCAGCATATCTATTACAATCCTCTCCATGTTTGGTATGTCTTGTTTTGGATCACGAGCAATCGAAGTGAAGGTCTCAACTGAATGAGTAAGTGGATTTCTGACGTGCTTCCACAAATCCTTCACTACATTCAATACATCACTTTTTTCGTCCCAACCTGATTGTGCTATCTGAGCAATACGATTTCGTAATTCGAGTCCCTGGAGATGCTCAGTCGCATCTTTTTTTGCTAGATGCTCTGCCAGAGAAGCCAACCTCAAAAATCTTGCCTCTTGATTTTGAATTTCTCGACTTTCTCGAAATGCAAATAATCCTTGAAAAATTCGTTTAAGCAGAGGATCAATGTTGTCAAGAGTATTACAGGCAGCAGAACAAAGCTCTTTGAATACAGGGTCGTTATATATTTTTCGCACATCTGTAAGCGTTACCCGCATTGGTTTTTGAACAAATTGATAAGGGGAAACTTGTCTAGCAATAAATTTTGCGTGTTGACCATCATCACCAATCCACACACCAGAAACTCCATTTCCAACAGCCCCGACACGCCCGATACTTGTGTTATTTCCAGGTTTGAAGAGGAATAATCTAATTACATCGATAATTCTTTCCCCCTGCTCCAGTAATTGCTGTAAAAATTTTTCGTTGTTGTTTAGACTTCCGATTGAAGCTAAATCTTGATCATTAAAATTTGCTTCAAAAGCAATGTAAGTGAAATCCTTAAGTCTCTTAGTTTCCAGACTGTCCATAGCCTCTAGAGTCAAATTATCCATTGCTGAAATAGGGCCAAATAAAGCGTAATCTTTGAATTGAATCACGCCAAGATATTCATATGGCTGACGATATACTTCATGTAGTCCTGTCGGGCTAGGTGTGTAATCTGGCTGACAGCCATATAAAGCAGCCGAGTAAACAACAAAATCGCACGTTAGGTGTAAACCTTCGACTGTAGTAAGAACGTAATACATACAGCAGTAAATAATTTTACAATAGGTATAAGGTTAAACTAGCAATCAAACAACAGCCGCCTCTGGAATCGCACCTTGCATTCTCCCGAAAGCATCAATCAAATTCTGCAATTGTTGATCTGCTTTAAAAACTCCTAAACCGCGCACCGTCACTTTACCAGGCGAATACACAAAGCGCGTCTTGAGATTGTCTGGTAAATTCGCCGCCAACAAATTCCAAGCTGGTTCCTCCATCGGCGTTTCTAAAACAACATGCTGCTTTTGTTCTGGTTTAATCCGGCTAAATCCGAGTTTTTTCGCTAGCTGTTTAAGTTCCATGACTCGCAAAAGTTGATTTGCAGGGACAGGTAAACTACCATAGCGATCGCTCCACTCGGCTGCAATCTGATTTAATTCTGATTTAGATTTAGCTGTGGCCACCGCCCGATAAGCACTCATTTTTTGATCCAAATCGGTAATATAATCTGCTGGGATAAATGCCGTCAGGTTAAGGTCAATCTGGGTATCCTCCACTTTCGGAATTTCTTGTCCTCGGATTTCCCGAATTGCTTCTTCCAGCATTTCCATGTATAAATCAAAGCCGATGGCATCCATTTGACCGGATTGTTCAGCACCTAGCAAGTTACCCACACCTCTGATTTCCATGTCGCGCATCGCTAGCTGATACCCAGAACCTAACTGAGTAAATTCTTGAATTGCTCGTAATCTTTGCCGTGCTGCATCAGATAATTGCCGTTGCTTGGGATAAAATAACCAAGCATGAGCTTGGATACCTGCACGTCCCACACGACCACGTAATTGATAAAGTTGTGCCAATCCAAAGCGGTGAGCATCTTCAATTAAAATGGTGTTGACTCGCGGAATATCTAAGCCAGATTCAATAATTGTTGTACAAACAAGGATGTCTGCGTCGCCATTACTGAAAGTGAGCATGGTTGATTCTAACTCGCTTTCATCCATCTGACCGTGAGCGATCGCAAATCTAGCTCCCGGTATCACTTCTCGTAAATTGGCTGTGGTTTCTTCAATCCCGTCCACTCGCGGAACTACATAAAAAACCTGTCCACCTCTATCTAATTCTTGACGAATTGCACTGCGGATACTTTCAGAATTTATCGGTGACAGATGGGTTTTAATCGCTCGTCTAGTTGGGGGTGGTGTAGTAATTAAACTCATTTCCCGAATTCCCGACAAGGACATATATAAAGTACGGGGAATGGGTGTGGCGGAGAGTGTAAGCACGTCCACTTGAGTTTTCAGGCTTTTAATTTTTTCTTTCTGGTTTACCCCAAACCTCTGTTCTTCATCCACCACCAACAGTCCTAAATCCCGGAACATCACGCCTTTACCCAAAAGTTGCTGTGTACCAACAACTACATCTAATTCACCAGTTGCCAATCGCTTTTGAATATCGCGGCGTTCTTCAGCAGACCGAAAACGGTTGAGCAAGCCGACATTCACCGGGTAAGGTGCAAAACGTTCTTTGAGTGTATGGTAATGCTGCTGTGTTAAAATTGTCGTTGGCGCAAGGAGTGCCACTTGTTTACCGGCGGTGACTGCTTTAAAAACAGCACGAATCGCCACTTCCGTCTTCCCAAAACCGACATCGCCACAAACTAAGCGATCCATTGGGCGATCGCTTTCCATGTCGCGTTTCACATCTTGTACAGCTTTGAGTTGATCCGTTGTGGGTTGGTAGGGGAAAGAATCTTCCAATTCTTCCTGCCAAGGCATATCACTGGGAAAGCTAAAACCTTGTTGTTGCGATCGCGCAGCATACAGTTTCAACAAGTCCACCGCCAATTTTCTGATGGCTTTGCGGACTTTATTCTTGGTATTTTCCCAAGCTTTACCAGTCATCCTGTTGAGTTCCGGTGCTTTATCACCTCCGGCGCGAAACCGGGATAAAGCACCCACTTGATCGGCGGCAACTCTTAATAACCCGTCAGCATACTGCACCACTAAATAATCACGGGTTTCATTATTAATCGTCAAACTTTCCAGCTTGACAAATTTGCCAACACCATGATTTCTGTGAACTACATAATCACCTGGACGCAATTTATTGGGATCAACTTGTTTAGAAGTAGCTTTGTGGCGCTTGCGGATATAGCCGGGAGTCGCTAAGGAATGCTGTCCAAAAAATTCCCGGTCTGTAACGATTACTATTCGGTATGTCGGCAGAATAAAACCTTCGAGTTCCGCAAGACCGGAATATTTTAAGGCTATGGGAGTATGGTTAATTTGCAGCTTATCTATCGCTTGGTAGTCGCGGGGATTGGGGATAAACTGGGCTGGACAATCATGTTCTTGCAATAGCGAGACAGAACGCGAAGGTTGAGCAGAAAGTAGCCAGATTGAGAAATTGCGATCGCGTTCTTGACGGATGGTTTCAGCTAGTTTAGCAAACTGGTGTGGCGTAACTGGAAGCGATCGACTAGAAAGATTGATCCCACTATTTTCCTCTGACAGTTCCGATAAATATAGTGTTTTAAATTTTGCAATATCAGCCAAACAGTCATCAAATGACCGATGAATTCTCGGTACCTGCTTAGACTCTTCCCCATTCCCCATACTTCGACTGCGCTCAGTACAAGTTCCCCATTCCCCATTCCCCATCCTCCATTGTTCCTCAGCATTTTCGACCCAGCGATCGCTATGAGCATGGCACTGTTCTGGCTCATCAATAGCAATCAATGTATTTTCTGATAGGTAATTTAGCAGAGATGCTGGTTGCTCAAAAGCCAACCCCAAAAAGCGACGACTACCCTCCAACAATGATGAGTTTTCAGTGCTAAGTTCTGAGTCAGGATTTAACTCAGGACTCAGCACTCGTAACTCAGCACTCTTCAGTGCCGCCATGACGATGGGAGCAAAGCTAGTGGGGGTAAGAATTAACTGGTCAACTTTATCGAGTGCAGAACGTTGGGTTGCTGGGTCAAATTCCCGCATTTGCTCAATTTCATCACCAAACCATTCCAACCTGACTGGAAACTCAGATGAAACTGGGAAAACATCAACAATATCACCCCTTCGGCTCCATTGTCCTTCCGTTTCCACCAGAGGTACTCGTTCATACCCCAGAATCGTGATTTTCTCACTGAAGGCATTTAAGTCTAATTCCATCCCCCGCTTCAAGGTAAGACAAAATTGCCCAAAAGCTTCTGGTGGAGGCAAATGTGGTTGCAGCGCCCCTTGAGTAGCCACAATTGCCATCTTGGGTAATTGAGAATTGGATGGGATCTGGTTTTCTTCCCCATTCCCCATTCCCCATTCCCCATTCCCCATTACCAAATCTGCCAATACCTGCATTTGTCCCCAACTCATCTCAGTTTCCGGGTCAAAAGGTTCGTAGGGAGAAGCCTCGGAGGTGGGATAAAAATGTACTGTTTGCCATCCCATTGCCTCCAGTTGTGCATAAACGCGTCCAGCTTCTTCCAGAGTGGCGCAAACTACGAACAAATTCTTACCCTGAGACTGCGCCAATGCCGAAGCAACCAAACCCTTGGGCAATCGAGAAATGCCATTTAACCGCAATTCTTGTTGTCGGTTTAGCTTAGAAATAAATTCAGTGGTGAGCGGCGATCGCGCTAAGGCACGCACAATAGAAGAAAATGACATAAGTACAACTAGCGGTGGGAGTCTTTGTGAGTCAGAAAATCTTGAGGCAGTTTATGTCAACTATTTTAAAAGTGTTGACAGACTTCTTATTCTTTCGGTGGAAGAATAATGCACAGCAACTAATAGACTTAAGAACTATAACTATTACTTTGTGTACAGTAAAAGCATTTATAGAAGCACCTTTAATACTAGATACTAGGTATTGAGCTACATTCGCTCTGATAAGCGGCAATTTTAAACATGTCCCCCATCACTTTTGAAATTTTAATCATTTTGGTGCTAATTATTGCCAATGGCGTGTTTTCTATGTCTGAGATGGCGATTGTCTCAGCCCGGAAAGTCAGGCTACAACAGCTTGCCAATCAAGGAGATGCCAAGGCTAGGGTAGCATTGACACTTGCTGAATCTCCAAATCATTTCCTGTCAACCGTTCAAGTAGGTATTTCCCTAATCGGTATCCTGACTGGTGCTTTTGGAGGAGCAACAATTGCCAATCGACTGGCAGTCTATGTAAAACTTGTGCCTTTGTTAGCACCTTATAGCGAACCCATATCTTTTGGAATAGTCGTTTTGATCATTACCTATTTGTCGCTGATTGTTGGCGAATTGGTACCAAAGCGTCTGGCATTAAATAATCCAGAAAGGATTGCCTCGATTGTAGCGATTCCGATGCAAGCCTTGGCTGCGATCGCTTCTCCAGTAGTTTTTCTATTAAGTGCTTCTACAGATTTAATCCTGCGAGTGCTGGGAATAACAGCTTCTACCGAGCCGCAAGTCACCGAAGAAGAAATAAAAATCTTAATTGAGCAAGGCACTGAGGCGGGAACTTTTGAGGAAGCCGAACAGGATATGGTAGAGCGAGTTTTTCGTTTAGGCGATCGCCCCGTCAGCTACTTAATGACACCCCGCCCCGATATCGTCTGGTTAGATTTAGAAGACACTCCCGAAGAAAATCGCCAAAAAATGGTTGATAGTGCCTATTCTCGGTATCCAGTTTGTCAGGCGGGACTTGACAACGTGCTGGGTGTTATCCCTGTCACCGACTTATTAGCCAGGAGTTTCCGAGGAGAACCACTAGATTTAACAGTGGGATTGCGGCAGCCCGTATTTGTGCCAGAAAGTACCCGTGGATTGAAAGTTTTAGAATTGTTCAAGCAAACTATTACTCATATGGCACTAGTAGTGGATGAATACGGCGTAATACAAGGATTAGTTACTCTCAACGACATCATGAGCGAAATCGTTGGTGATGTTCCTTCAACAGATGGGCAGGATCAACCCCAAGCTGTGCAACGCGAAGATGGTTCCTGGCTTTTGGATGGGATGTTACCTGTAGAGGAGTTTTTAGAACTTTTTGGTATGGAAGAGTGGGAATCCGAGGAACGCGGCAGTTATCAAACCTTGGGCGGTTTTGTCATCACCCATTTAGGTCGTATTCCTGCCGCAGCAGATCATTTTGAATGGCAAAGTATGCGAATTGAAGTGATGGATATGGATGGGAACCGCGTTGACAAAGTGCTAGTAGTACCGAAGGCAACTAAATCAGCAGATACGAAAAAATCTGACAGCGATCGTTGAGGAGTTAGGAGACGCGATTAATCGCGTCTGTACAGGAGTTAGGAGTTATTTCTCGCCCAATTCCCAATTTATCAAGTCTTAGATAGACGTTTGACCGCTTCACCCGCCAACATCTGATGCGCTTGCTCCAGAAATTGGGGGATTTTATCGGCATGGGGATTGCGGGCAAGACATTGCTGCAAGTTTAATTCCTCTAGCCGATCCGCTTTATTACCAGGAAACCAGTGACCGCCATCACCAAGTAGGTTGTAGCGCATTTTGCCATAATCTACGAGGTCGTAGGCGATCGCTAAATTCCGCAGCCACAAAATCACCTGAATATTGACCTCACCAGGGGTTTGATCGTAAGTTGGTAGATTTGTTTCCCAGGATTTTACCCAATCTTCCCCCAAAGTAGCGATCGCTTCTTTTTCCAATCTTGCTAAGATGGGCGGCAAAATTTCTGATGCCCGATCTACTAATTCCAAAGTCTTCAGGTGTTCATCAAAATCTTGTGGTTTTGCTGCTCCCACACTCAGAGTATGTACCTCTTGATGACTCAAACAAAACAAATCATTAAACACCATTGGACTCAAGGGGGCGCAAAGATTTACTAATTTTTCTGGAGGTTCATACAACAAACCTCCTTTATTAGATGGACTAATGATAAACACCCCCATATCGTGGCGTTTAGCTGCTTCAATTGCCGCCCAATTCCATTGATTAATGTAGTACCAGTGCAGATTTACGTAATCAAATAGATTGGTATTAATTGTCTGCACAATTGTATCTGTTGATCCGTGTGTGGAAAAACCAATAAATCTAACTTTTCCTTCTGCTTGCAACTGCTGTGCTACTTCCAAGCAACCACCGGGACGGATGCTATAGTCTAATGACTCAGTATGATTGATACCGTGCAATCCCAGTAGATCGACATAATCTAGCTGGAGATTTTTCAATGATTGTTCAAATGTATTGCGGAATTCTTTCGCATCTTCCTTTGGACTGATTTTGGTTTGAACAATCAACTTTTCACGGGGAAGCTGGGGTAGAACTCTTCCCAATTGCATTTCGGAAGTGCCATAACCACGAGCAGTTTCAATATGATTAATCCCAACCTCGACTGCCCTTCTAATCGTCGCTTCCAGATTCGCCTGGCTATCAGCAGGAATTTCATTATCGGGTACATCCTGCCACTTAAACTGATATCTCATGCCACCGCAGGAAAACACTGGCATCTGTAATTCTGTGCGTCCAAATCGTCTATATAGCATCAGTAGATTGTGGATTGTTTACCAACATAAATAAAAAACGACAGTCATCCAAGCCTACAGTGCCACAATAAATACCTCTGTTCAATCAGTGGCACTAGCAAGATTCATCGCATATTAAATTGGTCAGGTCTTTTGGTTATTGGACTGCGACCAGTATTCCCGTTCCACAGAATAATTATCTCATCCTAATTACCACTAGCAAGTGATTTTTCCGTTATTCTCCCAATTTGTGTTTAGACTAAGAAATGACAAAATTACCCAGCAGTAGTGGGTTGAGACTCCCACAATCTAGATATAGCGGTTCTCAATTGCCAAGAAGCAAGTGGCGTGAAGGTGAGCGAATCACGGCAGTGGAGTATTTTGGTCTCTCACAAACGTGAAATTTGCTGTATAAGTCGAAGAGTTAAGCCGATTTTGGCACTTGTTTCTTTGATTTTATAATGCTTTATTTGATCCCGATTCAAAATCCAAAATTACTAGACTTCTCTTGCAAGGGTAGTAGGTTGTCAAATTAATTATTTGGAGACTGCGCTTGGATTAAGCAATTTCTCAATGTTTCGGCTAACACCTGTACATGCGGTTCATTAAATAGGTTATGGTGAGATCCAGAAATGTAATGGATATCTAATCCTCCAGCAACTAAGTCGCCCCAGCCGAATTGAGGATCATATTGTGTCCCTATAGCTTCGTCCCGACTCTGATCGTCTGCTCGCAAGAGAACAGCTCGACCAAGGTAAGGTGAAAAGATATATTCACTGATGGCTTGAGTGTTAGCATCCATTATCTTTAAGTGCTTGTCATTTGCAGGGAAATCAATTATCCCTTGCAAGTAACGCTGATATGTTTTTTGGAGACGCTGCGTACCCCAATAAATCCATTTCACAAGTCTTTGCCAAAAGTAGACAGGCCCTTGTTGAGCTATATTATTTAAATGCAAAAAAACTCGCTTCAGAAATGGTGCCCGCCAACTATAACCTGGACGGCAACTATCAAGCATAACTAAAATACCAACTTCTTGACCTTGCTGCTGGAGTTGCCGAGCCATCTCAAAAGCAACTACACCCCCAAAAGAATAACCTCCCAGAAAATAAGGCCCATTGGGTTGAATGGTCTGGATTTCTTGAATGTAATGAGTTGCCATGTCTTCTACCCGCGTATACAAGGGCTGTTTTCCATCTAGTCCTTGTGGCTGTAGTCCATAGAATGGTTGGTCTAACCCCAAATGCAATACTAATTCACGGAAACACAAGACTTCTCCGCCAAGTCCGTGAATACAGAAAAAAGGTGGCTTGGAACCATTGGGTTGGATTTCTACCAGGGATGACCAGCTAGATTTTGATTTGTCTAAGGTATTTACTGAAGCCAAGTTTATTGCTAAATCTTCTTCTTGAGAGATTATTTTGGCTAAAGCCTCTACAGTCCCAGACTGAAAGAGAATAGCAAGAGGAAGATTTTTACTAAATATCTTCTCAATTTGCCAAAATAGTTTTACTGCTAAGATGGAGTTTCCTCCTACCTCAAAGAAGTTATCCTTTACGCCAATAGGTTGGACACCTAAAATCTGTTCCCAAATCTGTGTTATCTCGCGCTCCACTTCATTACGAGGAGCAACAAAGGTAACTTCCGATGCTTGTCTTGATAAATCGGGTGCAGGTAAAGCTTGGCGGTCTATTTTACCATTAGGGTTTAATGGTAGGGTGTCCAAAAATACAAAGTAAGCAGGCACCATATATTCAGGTAGCTGACTTTGCAAAAAGCGACGTAATTCAACTCGACTAGGAATTTGCTCTGCATTAGCAACAACATAAGCCACGAGTTGTTTGTCGCCATTAATATCCTCTCTAGCGATGACTAGAGTCTGTGTCAGTGAAGGATGTTGGTCTAATATGGCTTCAATTTCTCCCAATTCAATTCGGTAGCCACGAATCTTTACTTGGTAGTCAATGCGACCAGTAAACTCGATATTTCCATCGCTTAAGTAACGTGCCAAATCCCCAGTTTTGTAAAGACGTGCCCCAGGTTCAGAGCTAAAAGGATTGAAAATAAACTTATCTATGGTCAATTCTGGACGGTTAAGATAGCCCCGCGCCAAACCAATACCACCAATGTGCAGTTCACCTGATTCACCAACAGGCACAGGCTGCAAATTTTCATCAAGGATGTGAATCTCTGCATTGGCCACGGGGCGACCTATAGGAGCAATGGTAGAATTAGTGCCGCGCTGACAAGTCCAGAAAGTGGTATCAATAGAGGCTTCTGTCGGGCCATAGCAATTATGGAGAACATTGTCCAAATCCAGTTTGGCAAAAAAGCGTTCTATGAGTTCGCCAGGTAAAGCTTCACCACCACAGGTAATATGCCTCAGAAATGAGCAATTCTCAATTCCCTTTTCTTCTAGTAAGACACGCAGTATGGAAGGTACTAAGGCCAAAACAGTGATTTTCTGCTCAGTAATAACCTTCACAAGGTATGCAGTGTCTTGATGTCCACCAGGGCGAGCCACGATCAATTGCCCCCCGAAGCACAATGGCCAGAATATCTGCCACACTGAGGGATCGAAGCTAAAAGAAATAGTCAGTAAAACCTTATCTGCCTGAGTTAATCTAAAGGTGGTTTGCCGCCAGTAGAGTTGGTTGCGGATACCACGATGAGGGATCATAACACCCTTGGGCTGTCCTGTAGAGCCAGATGTGTAAATTACGTAGATAAGATTATCATCTGTCGTTTCATTTACAGGATTTTCTTGACTGTTTTGAATATTGCCTTGCCAATTTGAATCGAGACAAACTACCTGTGCTTGATGCGGTGGCAAGTTCTTGAGCAATTTTTCTTGGGTTAACAATACTGGTGTCTGAGTGTCTTCCAATATGAAGGCTAAACGCTCTGAGGGATATGCCGGATCTAAAGGCACGTAAGCACCTCCAGCTTTGAGAATTCCCAGTAGTCCTACTATCATCTCCAAGGAGCGCTCTAGGCAAATGCCTACAAGTACTTCAGGACCAACGCCTAAAGCACGTAGGTGATGTGCTAGTTGATTAGCCTGCTGATTTAGCTGCCAATAAGTAAGTTGCGTATTTTCAAATATTACAGCAATGGACTGGGGCGATCGCTCAACTTGCATCTCAAACATTTGATGGATGCACAAATCCTGATGATGATCTAGTTCAGTATCATTCCATTCCTGTATAACTTGAGTATCGAGGATATTAGTTAAGCTGTTTAAGGGAATATTTTGCTTATATTCTGAAATTTGCCTATTTATCTGCATTTTCTATGTACCAACTCCATAAGGAGATGCCATTATTTTAATTTATTTATTCTTTATTGTATATGCGTTTATATCAAATCCTATGCGAGGCTATACATTAAGTATCTCAGCATAGAAGCCCGAAGTTGTATAAACACAACCTAGCTTGGCTTCAGATGTGAGACGCTGGGCGAACAGTTTCTAGGTTCTCGTACACAGGCAAATCATATAAATTTTCAAATATAATTTGTATTTAAATCTGTAGATAATCGATTTATATTTAACATAACAATCGCCATTTTTAACAAATATTTAATTTAAAGCGGTAACTTTTAAATACCAATTAAAGTAAAAGTATCATTATTCATTTTTTTAGGTATAGCAACAGTTCAGCACTTTTTACTTTCATTTTAGTTAACAAATTAAACTTTTTTTACAAGATATAAACTTACGGGAAATAATACTGATAAGACTTTATCTTTTTTTATATGAATTTGTTAGAGTAAAAAATAATTATTACCGAATCTTCATTGTGTTTATTTATATGTAAAAATAGTGTGAAGCCATGATTATGATTTGTTTAAATAATTAAGTAGGGGTCATGAGTTGCATATACTAAAAACACATGAGAGAGGAACTGGCGACTCAGGACTATAGCAATCCGAGTTGAAATCTAAGAACATAAGGAGATTAAAAGTACGTGTTTTAAGCTATTTTGGCGATTTCCTTCATACAAAGCGGCGTAATATTTTTTACTTGATGCTACCATTCTTAAATCAGGCCTCCATAAAAACATATCATTGGCATAAAGATAATGTAGGAAAAAAGGCTTAGAAGGTGAAACTATCTATAAATGCAGATATAACAAGACTCACAGATAGATTTTGTTCATTTATTAGAATTTATTGTTGTTAGTCTGTTACAAAATTCTCTCAAAATAACCATGAGACTTAACACAAGTTCAAGCACGAAATAATTTTTGTAAATTTTTGTAACATTATTCAAACTTTTGATGCGTTTCGTTATATGTTATGTGTGTAAGTCTTATTAATTAAGTAATTATGCGTAAAAAACAGAGAACTTCTAAGGAAAGCTAAATTCATCTAGCTAAATATGCTACAGTAGTTCCCGAAGGAACATAATTGTCTCATAGAAGTAAAACTCTGCAATAGAACTGTAATCACTCAGTTCAACTGTTACGCCCTTTCAAAAGCCTAATACTTTTACCTGACCTATTTAATTATTAATGTCATGTCAGGAATTTTATTAAACTATAAGAAGTTAACTTACCAAAAAATCATTTTCTTGCGCTCAAAGCTCAAAATATCCAGACTCAACTGAATCTTGACCTGCAACAAAAGCTAAATATCTGGGTAGTAAATTTTCTCAAACCTATCCTGGAATATGCTTTTGATAGATAAATTCAAGTTACTCCGAACAAAATAGTTAATAATATTTAGGCTACAAAGAAGGGGTTTCTTTGAAATAAAAATGTGGGATATCTCACTTGTCTTAAATATTAAGTTTTGATCAAATTCAATCAAATTTTAAATATACCAAGTGTTCCTCAGTATGAGTAATCAAAGCATTACAACAAATAAATTCAGTGAAGCACCTTTGGATTTACGTGCATCTTCATCTGTAAGGGTACGCAAAGGTTCATGGTGGTTGAGATTAATAACATTGTTTCTGGTAGACTATACACTTTTATCCTTAGCTTGGGTTTTTGCTGGATACAAATCTTTTTATGGTAGTTTTTCTTGGGATCTACCTAGTCATTACTTACCGATTTTAATAACTATTGGTATTCAAATAGGATCGCTAGCTATAGAAGGTATTTATAGAGAAGGTCAAAAACGCTATGACTATTTGAACATTATTAAATCGTTAACTTTTGCTCATGGACTAATAATATTTGCTTGTTTTTTGTATCAACCAGTTGTTGATATTACACGCCCAAAATTAATATTGTTATCTTGGCTTCTAAGTATATTATTTATTTGTACTGGGAGATACGGTGTAAATATTACCTTGGAATATCTCCGTAAGCAGAAAAAAATAGTTCGTTCTTCTGTCTTCATTATTTGTGATCCTCAAGACCATGAGCAGATTGCTAGCTTTATTAAAAAAGAAAAGCACTATATTGTGTCTGGAACTGCTCATGCTAATTCATTAGACAGATATCAGCGTCAAAAAACATTAAATCAACTTAATGAATTAGGTGTAACAGAGGTTTTTATATCTTGGGATGCTCTAAAAAATAGAATGTTTTTATGCTGGTTATTTCAAGCATCTGGTATTCAAGTACATATTTTGCCGATGGAATTAAAACCAATCTATAAAAACATAGAATTTAATAAAATAGGGGGAATGCCTTGTCTGAGTTTGGATTGTCCGATAATTACAGGTAAGGATTTTTGGATAAAACGTACTTGTGATTTCTGTTTTGCAACTTTACTTGTAATGTTATCATTTCCGATTTATGTAGCTATAGCTGTAGCTATAAAACTGGACTCTCCTGGAACAGTATTTTACAGGCAAACGCGTATAGGTCTACATGGGCAACAATTCAAAGTATGGAAATTCAGAACTATGAGGTCTGATGCAGAAAAATTACAGAAAGAATTAGAAGCTTTAAATGAAACGAAAGATGGGATTATCTTTAAAATTAAAGATGACCCTCGTATTACTCGCGTTGGAAAATTTCTTCGGCGCTATAGTTTAGACGAATTACCTCAACTTTTTAACGTTATCTTTGGAGAAATGAGTATAGTAGGCCCCCGTCCGTTACCTACTAGAGATGTAGACAAGTTTTCTGAACATCATTTTATTCGACATGAAGTTTTACCTGGTATTACAGGTCTTTGGCAAGTCTCAGGTCGCTCAGACATTGTAGATTTTGAACAAGTGATAAGTAAGCCGTGGGAAAAATTTATAAGTATGTAACAAAAAATTAAGCAGAAGAATTGGAGTTAAATCTTATACGCTGTGTACTATATTTTCCCTTCTCTG
>NZ_JACJSH010000031.1:0-91805 GCF_014698055.1 Nostoc sp. FACHB-133 | reverse complement strand
CGAGTTCTGTCAAAGAGATTGTTGTAGTGACCCATGCTACGAAGCGGTCTTTCTTGACCAAGGTTGGGACGGTCTACTACTATTTCTAAGATACAAGGTTGGGTTGCAATACTACTCGGTTAAGGATTTTGAACTCAGAATTGGGTTTGGGGAAAAGGTTTTTGGGGTTGGGTTAAAGGTTTTTTCTTTCCCTTTTCCCCTTCCCCTTTTCCCCTTAACCGACAAGTATTGGGTTGGGTTGACGTAAGGAAACCCAACTTATATTTAATGCACAAATTTAGACTTGACACGGCACTAGATTTATGCAAGGAGTGGATTATTGCAGCAAAGGAGTTGTGCCGTTACCGTTAGTTGACGCATTGGCAATTGCAGCTTGAGCAGGTTGAGTAGCAAGAACCGCTACAAGTGGAGCAACTTTTGAACTAGATTTTTTATTTCTTTTCCCATTAGAGCCGCCAGCTTTGGAATACTGTATACTGTTTCTGCCGTAGACAGTTGCAACTCCACTTAGCATTCGTTCAGACATTTCGGAGAGGGCTTTATCCATCTGGGTTATTGTTTTACGCGATTCTTCAAGATTGGACACAAGCGTGTTATGAGCTTCTAACGTCGAACGGGTAGTGTTGATAAGGTAGTTGTAGGCTTCAATGGTTAATCCATGTCCTAAATCCAGATTTTCATCAACGGATTTAAGCAAGGCGAGACGAAGTTGGGCTTTGTCAACAGCAGCAGAACCACGAGTTCTTAAAGACATGAGATATCCTTTTTTTTAAGAATTCCTTTTTCAACATAGTGGAGTATCCTTTTGCCTGAGATGGGTAGTTTTGTAGATTTATTTCGTTGAACTTTTAATGAAATAATTACGAGTTTATCTGTATTTTTACTCATTTTCATATCGATTTGTTGTTTGAGAATAAGTGCAATCAGCAAATGCGAACGCCATATCAGCAAATGCGAACGCCGAATCAACAAATGCGATCGCTGAATCAACAAATGCAATCGCTATATCAACAAATGCGATCGCTAAATCAACATTAGAAAGGGGAAAAAAGAATATTTCATCGTATACACAAGTCGAATTACCCCCCTTATAAAGGGGGGAAATAGGAAATCTATCTAGTTCCCTCCCCTTTATAAGGGGAGGGTTAGGGTGGGGTAACTTCCCTCAACCGACAAATAACTTCCCTAATCTTATCCATCACACCATCAATATCTTGATAAACTTCTTGATTCGTAAATCTCAAAAATCTCGTACCTTTTGATTCCAAAAATGCTTGGCGATCGCGGTCATATTCTGGAACTCCATCTTGATAGTGACTATCACCATCAATTTCTATGGCAAGTCTCAATTCCGAAGAATAAAAATCTACTATAAATCTGTCAATACTGTATTGTCTGCGAAATTTACAGCTTTCAATTTGTTGATTTTTAAGTTTTACCCAAACGATTTTTTCACATGGGGGCATATTGTTTCTAAGAGTTTGCCGTTTTTGCTTTTCTGAGCTTTGGTTATACAGCTTTGTCATCAGCGTTTTCATATTCCTGGACTCTACTTATTATTCCCAGCATTACCCCCCTTAATCCCCCCTTGGAAAGGGGGGAAAAAAGAAATCTATCTAGTTCCCTCCCCTTTATAAGGGGAGGGTTAGGGTGGGGTAATTCGAGGACTGAATAGTGATTCGATAACTTATGTGTACACCGTAGAGTAAAACCAGGGAGAGGTTTTTAGGCGATTAGGAGACTAATCAGGAATTTTGCGGAGATTGAGTGAGAGTTAATCAACATAAAGTAGTATACTTTTTTGGGTTCGCCTAAAACTATCAAAAAGTTTCGTCTAAAAACCAAAAATTTTAGGGTCGCTCTAATGCTAAGTCCTGTAATAACAGTCAGTATCTTTCAAAAACAACCCGATCCTGAAGCATTTTCAGCAGGTGAAGTCATCTTTGAAGAAGGACAGTCTGGTGATAGTATGTACGGCATTCTGGAAGGAGAGGTAGAGATAGTAGTTAATGACAAGGTTGTAGAAACCATTGAGAAGGGCGAAGTTTTTGGTGCTGGAATACTTGTAGGAATAAAAAATAGAAATTACACAGCTATTGCCAAGGTGGATACTAAACTAGGTTTTCTTGATGAAGAAGGGTTTCTCTTTGCCGTTCAGGAAACACCTATGTTTGCCATACAGGTGATGAAAAGTTACTCAGAGCGTCTTAGTCGCTTACAACGTCTGGTCTAAAGAAGGCAGGGGGCAGGAGGCAGAAGTTTGGCTCTCATCGTAGGACTCTGCATGAAGGGTCTTGTAAGGAAGAAATGCAGTATTCCAACTGAGCCTTCTGTCCTCACTATAGCTGCCTTTGGTAGTGAAAGGTGGAGAATTTACCGGAGGTAGTAATGGTGCGTAAACGGTTGATTATTGAGATGGGAATGGGAATAGATCAGCATGGACAAGAACCTACAGTAGCAGCATCTAGGGCAGTAAGGAATGCGATCGCTCACAATGCTTTACCTGGTGTTTGGGAAGTTGCAGGTTTAAGTCATCCCAATGAAATGATTATAGAGGTTCAGGTAGCAGTGCCATATCCAGAACAAGTTAGAGAAGAAGAGGTACTAGCTGTCCTACCATTTGGTCGGAAAACTCTTACTGTAGAATCTGGGGGAATGATAGTTCAAGGGCGGGCCATTCCTGAACTAAACGATAAAAATGATGAAATGTTGATTGCGATCGCAGCTGTTACAGTTCTGATCGAAAATGAGTAGTTGCGCTTTTTACCTCAACATTTATTTAATCAAATGACGATTAGCTGTGTTTAATTGCTTGGTAATTATTAGCCATTGCTGTAAAAAAGTTAGCATCTACACATTGTCGGGAAATTTCAAAAGCTTCAAAATAGCCATCTTTCTGACCTAACTCCCGTGCCCAAAAACGAGATAAAACCAGTATGGCATCAAGTTGCATAAATGCTTTGTTTACCTCTGATTCATAACAGCCGATAGCTGCAACTTTTTCCTCAATTACAGATGTAATATCCACAAAAAAGTTGGGTTCAAAACCACGCAAAAAAACAGGCGGGGCAGAATACCACAAAGTTATGTTTTTACGGGTAGCAACATTAGAAACTGCGATCGCACACACTTCATGATCTCTATGTCCATATTTTTCAGGTTGTGGTGCATGAGTAATAATTAGAGCCGGTTGCCAACGCCTAATAGCTTCCTCAGTAACTTTAATCACTGCTTGAGTTGAGAAATTGTACTCCTCAAGTGCATAAAACTCGTAAGTTGCACCGATGATTTTACCTGCTGCATCCGCTTCTTGATGACGTGTACCCTTAATAGGCGAACTGGAAAGACTGCCATCAGTCAAAATTAAACAACGAATATTCCACCCTGCCTTGGACATCAGACTGAGAGTACCAGCAGCAGGTAGAACTTCATCATCAGCATGAGCATAAATTGTTAAGACAGTTCGTTGACTAAAGTTTTTTGAATCCGAATCAGTGTTCATAGGTATGTTTTCTAGATTGGATTTATGAGGGAGAGACGCGATTAATTGCGTCTGTAGCAACTAGCGCGACATCCAGAGAAGAAAAAATACTTGTATTACCTCTTAGGTTTCTTTTGGAGGTTGCCAAACGGATGCGCGGATGATAACCGACAAAAGTAACAAGTTATAGATAGCCCAAGCACTATTGATTAGGTGAACCAAAGGATTATTTAGATGACCAATTGCAAAGCGGTAAAGACTCCATAATATCCCTAGAATAGTAAGGATTAAGATAACTAACTGCGGCCAAACCAGCCTGAGATAAATACCAGATTGCCTCTGCTTAGGTGTGACTTGAAAATTGAGTTTTTGTCCTGTGAACACACTCCATACAGCTTGGATTAGCAGGGGGAATAAAGCGATCGCATATTGTTCAGAACGCCAAACTTCTGTAGCTGGAATGCCCCAGGTAGCTGCTAAGAAGGTGAGACGGTTGATAATAAAAGCGGGGAAAAAGTGTATCGCAAAGTCAGACCCGTAGGTTTTAACTGGAACAATGTCTGTAAAAAAATAGATAATTGGACAAGAAATAAACACCAGAGTTGCAAAACCAGAGAAATAACTATACATCGTCTTAAAATATTGCAACCTTTGCCAAAAGGTTAGTCCTGATTTTGTCAGTGGATTTTCCCGAACTAGTACTTGGATAGTTCCTTGTGCCCAGCGTAGTCGCTGCTTAAGAGTAGAACTCAGGTCATCTGGCGCTAAACCTTCTGCCAAAAGTTCATTGTGATAAATAGATTTCCAGCCAGCACTATGCAGACGCATGGCTGTATTCATATCTTCTGTAATGCTATTACTCGATACCCCACCAACTAAATCAAATTCATCTAAACGTTTTTCATCTTTGGCAAATTCATCAGCAAAATTTTGCAGTCCTACACTAACTAATGCCTCACGCCTCAATATCGCATTTGTGCCTGTATAGAACGCAGCATTCATGCCATCTTTACCTTGTTGGAGTGGCCCATAAAATAAATTTGCTCGATGTCCAAAAGGATCGCCTGGAGGAATATTGTAAAAATCCTGGCGAGTCTGTACAAAAGCAATTTTATTCTCGTCGTATTTTCCTGTTGAAATTTTATATGTATAAAAATAAGGCACAACTCGCTTCAGAAAATTTTGCTTGGGAATGTGGTCGGCATCTAGAGTAACAATAAAATTTCCTGCCGTTTCCCCAGAAAAAATTGCGTAATTAATGTTGCCTGCTTTCGCATGATGCGCTACACCAGGGGTTTTGGGACGAGCGATGTACCGAAACCGGGAGAGTTCCAAAAGTTCAAGTTCTTTCTTACGAATAGTTTCCTCTAGGGCTTTCCGTTCAGTAGTGAGGCGATCGCGTAGCGTCTCTCCAAGAGAATTACTAATACTTTCATGAGTCGGAGATAACCAAAGAATAAATTGTCGCAGGCTTTGCACAAATTCCGTAGCCAACTGATTAACCACTGGTTCTGATGATGATGTTTGCAACCATTGTTCTGCGGCCTGAGTATTAGGTGTCAGATTTTCTAGTTGCTTTAGACGCTGCAATAAAGAAGAGTGTTCTGCATCAATCCGATTTGCTTCTTGTTGTAGTTGTGGTGACTGCAAATCCTCAATACACAATCTTTCTGTCATAGCCCGTATATCAGCCGAGTTACCATCATCTAGAACATAAACTCGTAACTTTGTTGGCGGATAATCCATTGCCAGAGCAGCTTTGGCAGTTTCCTCTACAATTTCCGGCGGTTCGTTGTAGCAGGTCACAAAGACATCTACTGTTGGCCATTCGGATCTGGGTAAAGGTGGAGTCATCTGGTCGAGAGACTTAATTTGTCGCACTAAAGGTCGCCATAACCCAATCACAAACATCACACCGCCGAAATAGCTATAAATTTCTGCTATCAACAAAGGAATAGAGATCCACAGTGCATCAAAATTTATGGAATGGGTGATGCGCCATTGCAAATACCAGATACCAAAAATTAAATTTATTTCTGCAAGATAGCGAAATAACAGCGTTCTTTTTTTGAGTAATGAGCGACTATTACCAGAAAACTTTGAGGAATTATCACTAATAGAAACTGAACTCATCTTAGTACTATTTTAGATTTTGAATTTTGGATTTTAGATTCGACTACGCTCAGTAACCATCAATGCCATAAGCGAGAACCAAGCTGATAGGTATATGTTGCATCGCTTTTAGCGTCTCCCCTTGGGAGAAGAAAAAGATTTGGGTCTTGGGAACCAGGACTTTTGACAAGAGGAGGGAAAGTTAGACCAATAGAACTAGGGAGTCCTGGAGGCTATTCCCGATGAAATGGGAAGCCCCTCTGTAAAGACTAGACGGAGCTTCCCACTTTATCTGCATTCCTTCAGAATAAGTATTCCCTAGTTGAATTCATTACTAACAACCTATTACCAACCCAACATTACTGCTAGTAGTCTGCCAACCCAAAAATGCTAAGTGAGGACTGGGGAAAGGGGAAAGGTTAAGGGATTTAAACCCTTTCCCCCTTACCCCTTACCCTTTACCCCGCCAAGTACACTTGGCGAACTGCTAGAGGACGCAGGCACGCATCTTTGCATTCCTGCGTCTGGCTTCTCTTAATGTTGCTCGCTAGCTGAAACCCAGTAACTGCCAGAACTATCAGAAATTAACTTAGTTTGTTGTTTGGCAGTGTTGGGTAGACCTCGCCCAGAATTTCCCTGACTAACTTCTTGCCACCAAGGAGATTTCATGTCATTTGTCGGACGAATTAGAGGTTGTTGATTCGTTACCTTGTACAGCAAGGATTGCAAAATCATACTGTTGGTGCTGCTGGTGAAACCAACTGCCGTTTTACCTGTGGCTTCATAGAAACCCTCATAAAATCCAGCTAATGGATTATATAAGTCAGTCGTTCCTTGCAGTAACTCTTGACTGTACTTGTTTTCTGGAAGCAGGGAATGATAGGCAAAAGCGACTGCTGTACTTACCAATCGCCCTTTTGGTACAGGTTGACCGTCATCTCCTAAAGCCACCCAAGACTCACCTTTTCCAGTAATTGTGCTGTGGACAGTGTAAGGCTTACGATCAATCAAGGTGGTAGCTGAGGCTGTGAGGTTGCCGGTGCGACGATAACGTTCAGCTTGTGCTTGAAAAATTGGTTCAAAGAGCGATCGCATTTGTGGATCTAGTCCAAACTCCAAAGCATAGAGTAAGAAAGGATTACTAACTGTGTATTGGTTTTTGGAGTTGCTATCTTTGCGGTGGCGTTGAATTGGCACTTTCACTCCCTCTACTAAGGCAGTTTGATATTCTCCGCCAACAGCAGAACCATTAACATTAAATCCCCATAATTGAAAAGCTCTAGCTGCATATTCTTCATATCCCAAGCGGGTTTCGGGGTTGACGCGGATTAGCGATCGCCCTTCTTGCTCTTTGGTGACAGTCGCACTGGATAGAATACCTTCGCGTACCACACGCAAGTATGACCAATCCAGCACAATTTTATCTACCGCAGCCGTGTATTCTGAATGACAGGTTTTTAAGTTGTAAAGTGCTGCCAGCATTCTACCTAAATCCAAAGCTGACCAGCCGTTTCCTTCTGGGGCTGGATTTCCACCGTAATCTACTAGTTGGAGCGATCGCGTATCATAACTCCGACCCGGCAATTCTCCAGCAAACAATGGTAACTTTATCAAGGCTCCTAAAAGATGGCGGGTGCGCTGGTCAAATTCCTTGGGAGTAATTATATCGAGCGATCGCGCTGCATGGAGGGCTGCGAGATAATCTCCTAATCCCCAGAGGGTTGCGCCTTTGAAATCACTGCGATCGTCAATCAGCCCATTTTTGGAGTGATAATTCGCTTGAAAGTATCGCCAAGCCGCCTCTGCATAGCGCCGTTCAATCACCGACAGCGATCGCTCCATCTTGATCTGAGATGATGGCTGAGGACTATCTACTGGTGGAATAGGTGCAACGGCGACTTCTTTAGGTTTAGAAGTATCCGGAGGGGTTGCAGTGGGAGCCGTAACAGTAGAATTCGGTTGATTTGCGATCGGAGTTGTAACAGTAGAATTCGGTTGATTTGAGGGTGTTGCAGGAGAAGCATTTTCACTGGGTTTGCCAGTAGACACACTCGCAGAACTAGAAGCAATTAAAGGGTGATTTCCCTTAGCTTTGTAGTATAAAATCTCCAAAATCAGCCCATTAGTATTACCTGTCAAAGCTTTATTAGGCTGTTTAGATTCTTCATAGATACCAGCATAGTAACCACTATTATCAGGGCTACGGAGATCCTTGACAGCATCAAAAACTTTTTGAGCATAAGCATTCTCTGGAAAAAGATAGCGCCAACCAAAAGCAGCTTTGGTACTAATGCTGCGAAACTGTGGATAAGGTTGATTAGCATCCGTGATTGTTGCCCAGTTTGCACCGTTGGCGTAAACGGTGTTGTAGAGAAAATAAGGCGCTTGGTCAATATTATCTTCTGTAACCGCAGTCAACTGCCCTGTGGTATCGTAACGCCGTTTTTGTACATCTAAAACCCTGGCAGCAAAATCAGCTAACTCACCTTGCAAGCCAAACTCAATCCCTTCAAGGATATAAGACTCACTAACAACGTAATTATTAGCGTTGGTGCTTTGAAAGTCACGGGTATCAACGGGAATTTGCACACCATTAATTTCGACTAACTTAAACGGTTCTAAAGAAATAGCTTTGGGTGCGGGGAAACCCCAAAGTCCATAACCTCTAGCCCCGTATTCTTCGTAGCCAAGTCGTCCTTCTTGCACCAACAAGGTTTTGTTGTCTGGGAGAACAGTAGCGCCAAAAAGCTGTCCATCTTTGAGCGATCGCGCCACTTGCCACTTTGCTACAATTCCTTTAAGCCAATCATTATATTGCGGATGACAGGTACGGATGACATCAAACGCTGCAAGTATTCGCCCAACATCCAAAGCAGACCAACCAATACCCCGCTCAAGGGGATTATTGCCATAATCAACCATTTGTGCATTGGCTGCGTTATAGACTTTATTGGGCAAAGCATCCTCAAATAACTTTAAGCTGCTGAGAGTCGTTAAAAATTTGTTGAGACGAGCATCAAAATCTGCTTGGTCAGTAAGATTCAACCAGCGTGCAGCATTCAACGCCATCAGGTAGTTACCCATATCCCAGAGTGTACCAGAAGGATAACCCCCTGTAGAATTGGTAAATCCTGTTGCTGGCTGATAGTTTTTGACAAAATACTGCCAAGCCCCACGAGCGTAAGTTTGTTCTTCAGGTGTCAGAGGGGCTGTAATATTACTACAGCGATTGGAATTTTGAGATAAGACTGGTGTCGGGATGTAAAACAAAAATTGCAGAAATGTTCCAATTAGGAACAATGCAATCCATCTCAACAGCTTTTGTTGAGGAGGTTTGTATATCATACGCAAAAAAGGAATTAGGAGTTAGGAGCGCATAGCGCGTCTGTACAGTTATATTCCTAAATCAAGATTTATTGGGTGTATTTTTTGTGTAATGGCTTTATCGATTCGGTAGAGTAGGTATCTTTAATAAAAGTTTTAATTAATATAAGTATTGTCCTAGATTTTCTGTTGCAGCGATGCCTCCGGTGGGCTACGCCTACGCCATTTTTCCAAGACGCAGAACTGTTGTTTCAGTCACGCTAATAGGTTGGGTGGAGGCTTTGCGTAACCCAACATTATATTTATAGGGAAAATTCGGTATAATATTCCGATATTGACGATATATAAAAAATTTATTGATATTTGGAAAGTTTCAGTCTAATAACTAGTTAGCCCCAAAGGAGATTAGCAGCATGACTTTGTTTGTGCGCGTCGAACCCATTAAAAAAATGAATCGGCTGCTAATTGACAGCAACGGCATATTTATTGGTGAATACGAGAAATCGCAGCAAGCTGATATTGACAGAAAAATAAAAGAAATAAATGCGGCAGAAACAACGCTTCTGTCAATCTATGAGAAGCATGGAGTGTTTTGCGTTCGGTGGGATGGAAAAAAGAAATCCATTCGAGTTAAAGGCATTAAGGTTGGTAGTATCCCCAAAGAAGCATGGCGGCCTGCGTCTTGGCAGAAGTAGCAAATGCTTTGTTGAATACATTTTTTATCATTTTTGCGGTTATGAGTTGATACCCACTTTGGACATTACTCCCGCGATCGCTGATGATTTTTGAGATGGGGTGCGATCGCAAAATAAAGATAAGACCTGCACTTGGGAACTGTAGCAGGGTCAATAAATCTGGTTATAGAAGGCGCGATCGCCCATACTAGATAGTAGATACCTTCGACCATAGGAGCCGTCTATGTTGCTACAAGAATTGAAGGAGCAGGTCTTCAAGTTACCACCAAGCGATCGCCTTGCACTGGTAAGCGCCATCATTGAGTCCTTGCAAGACACGCCAATTTCTGAGCCTGAGCGCTCTAGCGCCATTAGACGGATGCGAGGCTTGCTAAAAACAGACCAGCCAGCACCGACTGATGAAGAAGTGGCTGTAATGTTAGAAGAGCGACGAGTGGACAAGTATCTTGAATGAAAGTTTTAATTGATACCAATATTGTCCTAGATTTTCTGTTGCAGCGATCTCCATTTTTCCAAGACGCGGAACTGTTGTTTCAGGAGATCGATTCTGGTCGTGTCGTTGGACACATCACAGCGACAACACTTACAGATATTTTTTATATTTCCCGAAAACACACGCGCAGCATTGAGCAAGCACGGCAAGCAGTTTCAGAAACGCTGACTGTTATGGTAATTTGTCCTGTTAATCGAGCCGTCTTGAAATCAGCCTTTGGATCTGGTTTAGCTGATTTTGAAGATGCTGTTCAAATCGCTTGTGCTATTGCTCAGGGTTTAGATGCTATTGTGACACGCGATACGCAAGGTTTTTTGAGTTCATCCATACCCGTTTTGTCAATTCATAAGTTGTTACAGCAGTTAGGGATGCAAGATAGCGAGTAGTTGGTTGTCAGGCAAATATGGTGATCGTATTTTCAGATTGTCACAAACACAGTCCAGCAACTTTTAAAATTGAACTAGGTTTATCACAAGAATGTGAGCAATTTTGCTATGAAAACCCTGGCTAAATGGTCTGTAGACGACTATCACCGCATGGTTGAGGCGGGCATTCTGCGTGGTCGTCATGTAGAACTGCTAGCAGGCGAAATTGTTGAGATAAGTCCAGAAACCCCAATTCACTACACCACAGCAAAACGAGGTGCAAAATATTTAGAAGAATTGCTATCAGGTAAAGCTGATGTTCGTTTCAATGGGCCCATTACACTATCCGACTCGGAACCCGAACCTGATATTGCAATCGTTCGACTTCCAGAGTCATCTTACAGCGATCGCCATCCTGCTCCTCAAGATATATTTTGGATTGTAGAAGTTGCTAAAACCAGCTTAAACAAGGACTTGGATATCAAGGCTGTAATTTATGCAACGGCTGCGATTCAAGAATATTGGGTTTTCGACTTATCTACCAAACAGATGATTGTGTTCAGAAATCCTCAAAATGGTAAGTATGTTGAAGAATATACTCTTACGCAAGGAACGGTTACACCATTAGCATTCGCAGATATTTCAGTGTCCGTTCAGAGACTTTTGCCATAAAGTAGCGTTACTGAATGGATATTGCAAATTACCGTAGTTACACGGTATCGACATTGAACAGTAGATAACTTCTATTATGCAACGCCAATTTTTTCATGGTCTGATAATCTTAGCTGTAACTTGTGGTGTTCTGATAGCCCTTTTGATTGACTTCTGGCTTTTGACTCCTGCCCAAACGGTGAGTGGTTGTCCAACTTGTTTATACAGTAAGCTTTCTAAAATTACGCCATTATTGTTGGCGGTGAGAGTTTTATTTGGCTGACGCATAGACTCATAAAAACCGTTGTACCAACCATCTTTAGAGTTAAGGTTAGCTTGGACGAAATTAAATAACTGCTGCGTGTAATCAGTATTATAAAGTACGTGCCAGCCGATCGCAGCTTTGGCACTGAGGAACCGCAAATCGTTGTGTTTTTGTTGGGTATCTGTGATGGTTGCCCAAGGTTCTCCGTTGACAAACAAGCTGCTGTAAACAAAGTATGGAGGGCGATCTAAGTTGTCTTCGGTAACGGCGGTTAATTGTTTTGTTGCTTCATAACGCGCTGCTTGAGCAGCTAAAATCCGATCGGCGTATGCTTTAGGCAAAGCTTGAAACCCAGTTTCGATACCATCTAAAATATAGGGTTCGCTAAGAACGTAGTTATTGGCTCCAGAGTTTTTATAGTCGCGGCGATCATAAGGAATTCCCTGTCCGTAAAGATCAACAAAGGCAATATTGGACTGATAATCCAATGCTTGTGTAACATTCAAGCCCCAAAGCTTTAATCCGTAGGCAGCATAATTCTCATAGCCCAAGCGGCCTTCTTGATTGTATTGTTCTCTACCTTTAATAACGGCAGTCCCGTACATTTTTCCATTTTTGGTAATACGCTTGACTTGCCAATGTTTCCAAACGTCTGTAGAAAGCGATCGCATTTCTGGATACTTTGCCTCGACAATCTTCAACCAGATTGCCATCCTTCCCAAATCAATAGCTGACCAACCAATTTCTTCGCGTTTTTCTAGTTGACCATAATTGACGGGTACGAGGGTTTTGGCATTGTAAACCTTGTTGGGTAATTCCCCTTTATATAAAGGCATTGATGCCAGTGTTTTCAACATTTTGCTCATTTTGGCTTCAAATTCAGCCGCAGGCACGATATTGAGTTCTTTAGCACTAACTAAGGCTGCGATCGCTGCTGTCTGATCCCACATACTGACGGAGGCAAAGCCATCAACGGAATTTACCAAACCAGTTTCATCATTCCAGTTGCGCTGGAAATATGACCAAGCAATACGTGCCGTTGTCATTTCCTCTGGAGTTAGTTTTCCAACTCCCGGAGCAATGTATGGAATTATCGCTACTGTGAGTTGGTTCTTAGGAATAGGTTGACCTGGCAAAACTACAGATTTAGCATCAAGACTGGCAATGATTTCAGCTGCTTCAGCACCAGAGACAGGGTTTTGGGGTTTATTTGGTTGTACCAACTGGCGTGAAGCAGTTTCGGATGTTGAGATTTCCGGTTTTTCTATGGAAGCTTGGGAAAGTTGCTTAGACCAACCATTTAAAATTGCGATCGCTATTACAGCCGTAACTACCCCTCCTACAGAAGCTAGTATGGACAAGTTCTTAGGTGGCGGTTGAAAATCAGAACTCATACTGATTAAAGCCTTATTTTGTAAGTCAGCGTTGTTTGCGTAGTTTCACCAAATACATTCTTCCCAACTTTGAAATCTAACTAACACCCAGAAGTCCACCTGACTACTACAATAAAATAGTCACGCACCCGATCTCTGGAGTTCTAGCAGTGGGATTATTTGATGATTTGAGTCGGTTTTTAGAAAACCGTTTAGAAGAATTCTTGCGTAACAATCCACATTTGGAGTTAGAGGCGCTGCTAGAACAGCTGCGTGAGCAAGAAGAAGACACATTAAAACTGATCGCAGATTTACAATTGCAAGAGAAGCGATCGCAAGAAGAAATTCTCTCCACCGCTCAAGAAATTCAGCGTTGGCATATCCGTGTTCAAAAAGCCAAAAACGCCGGCAGAGAAGATTTAGCGACTGCGGCGGGTGAGCGAGAAGCAGCCCTGTTGCGCGAAGGAAATCAGCGCTGGGGACACATGCAAGGGCTGAAAGAACGCATTAACCAATCTCAAGAACTATTACGAAAAATACAGCAACGGCGACAAGAGGTGCAAGCTAAAGCCGCCGAAGCACAAACAGCCCGTGATAAAGCGCAAACTCAACAGCGTTTTGAAACCAGTGGCTGGTCAAATAAAACTAGCACTTATTCTAGTGGATTTGATGACTTAGAAGAGAAGTTTCGTAGTTGGGAAACCCAAGATGAATTAGAACAAATGAAGCGCAATCTAGGGAAATAATCGCATCTAGATAAAAAAGACGCACTGAAATTTATAAGGTAAACGTAAATCGTTCAAAGGATTTAGTGATATCGGCTCTTGGGGTAATTTTTAGGAGTATCGATTGAAATGGTATAACCAATCGCAGCGCTATATGAAATGCCAATCATGTCTTTCTTTTTGTTTGCATTGAAATAACGCTGACAGAGTTGATTTTTGAAGAAATGGACACCCGGATTTTTTACCCATGAAAAATCCGGGCAACGCATTGCCTTCCCTAGAGTAATTTTGTTTTTACTTGATAAAGTATCTCTGACACTCCCTGTTTTATAAAAATTCTGTATTGCTCATAACAAGTTTTGCTATTTACTTAATATTAAAAATATTACATATTCATACTTACTATAATCATCAAACAATTAAAATCTGGAAATTGTATTTAATTTACTAATCAGGATTTATTTTTCTGATAAAGTTTACTAAAGT
Source organism: Nostoc sp. FACHB-133 (assembly GCF_014698055.1). Taxonomy (NCBI): domain Bacteria; kingdom Bacillati; phylum Cyanobacteriota; class Cyanophyceae; order Nostocales; family Nostocaceae; genus Nostoc; species Nostoc sp. FACHB-133. Next base: position 77,835 of record NZ_JACJSH010000031.1, on the reverse strand, counting down.
CAAGCTTTACCCCTCTTTGCATTACTACCAAAACATCGTAATAATACCTAATTTTTCTTGATTAAATATCGACAAGGAGAAGATAGAAAAAATCTTGTATTCTTTAAAGAGATCGTGTAATTTAACACATTTTTATCTTTGCTACTTTGTGTTGTTGCCACAGTATTTTCTAAATCTTTTCCATGAGAACTGAGGCAGAGAGAATATATGTTTTTAGACATTTTAGCTAGTCTGCAACGGTTGTTTGTGGGTTACATTCCAGCTGCCGTATTGGGTAGTTTTGTTGGATACCTAATAGGCATGAATAGCATGGTTTATCAGTTATTTAGGCTGATATTCCAGATACCACATAGCATCCCTCCTATAGCTTTGCTACCTATTGCATTAATAGTATTTCAAGAGAGCGAATCGGCTGATACTACAGTAGTTTTTCTAGGAACTCTCTGGACGATGATTATTAATATGGCAATTGGTATGCAACATTTTCGTAGGCAGAATAATAACTTTCGAGTAGCTATATTTCATATATTTCATGCCTTGAAAGTTAGTATTTGGGTAGCCTGGTTTATAGTTATTTCTATAGAAATGTTAACAGGCCCAAAAGGACTTGGCTTTACTCTCTGGGAAGCTTATAAAGCTGGCAATGCTGATTATATGATCCAGGTGATCCTCTACATTGGTATCATTGGCTTTTTGCTGGATCAGTTACTAGATTTTGCAGCTTATATTCTTTCGCAAATGGTTTCAGATGGGAAAAAATCTTCCTAAATTTTATCTAGGCTTGCGGATTGCACCCTGCCAGCTAATAGTTTGCTTGGCAGAACGTATTCCCAAGGAACGAGTTGCTACGACTTCAAGATCAACGTTGACACCAGGACGTAAAGCTGAATCAGGAATTTTGAGCTTGCCTAAAGCTAGAGTAAAACGGTTGTAGTCACGAGTCACAAGTTCGTTGGGAATATCCCCTTCATATTCAGTTTTGTAGCCAGAAAAGCCGTACAAGTTATCCTGGGCGCGGAATTTGATGCGAAACTGAGTATTAATAGCATCAGATTTCGCTGCCAAATCGACTATTTTTAAGTTGAGGTTTTGTCCTGCTTCGGCAAACTCTGCTACAGCTAACCGGGTGACATCTTTTTTGGGAATGGCATGGTTAACGGTAAATGTTGTTAAGTTAGCTTCATTTTTGATGCTACCATCAACCCATAAGTCCTCGGCAAAAGTTACTTCTACTTGTTTGTTGTCAGTTAAATTCAGTGTTACAGCTTGATTGCCAAAGCTGGTAATAGGTTGTTTTTCTTGCCAAACTATTTGAAAAGTTTCTTCTAGACGCTGTTCAAACTCAAGGTAATCATCTGCGATCGCAGAACCAGGTGCAAGTAGAGAAGCTGCGCCTTTGCGAAGATTCCATTTGTTCTTCGAAAGGTTTACTGGTTTGTTTGTCAGTTCCGAAATTGCTAGCTGCACCGTTGGATTATCGCCTGCCAAAGCTTCCTTACTATTTACAATACTTAAAGTTCCTAAGCGCCCTTGGCTACCCTCACTACCATCGCTGCCATCTCGCCCATCGCTACCGTCGCTACATCGATAAACCTTTTCAGTACACTTATAATCAGGACTACCGGGAGTTCCTTTACAGGTTTTAACTTCCCAACTCCGCTTGTGACAGCGACAACCCTGCGTACCGTTGCCACCTCTACCCCCACGTCCACCTTGCCCACCATTTGCCCGAACGGAAATGTTTCGTAAATCTGCTAAATTGCTGTAATACACTGTGAGGGAACCACCATTTCCCCCATCTCCTCCCTTACCGCCGTTACCGCCATTGCCACCATTTGGTGCATTTATATCATGCTTGATATCATGGCTGACGTGATTGCGTTGATAACCACACTCAGGGCGATCGCTATGTTCCCCGTCTTCCCCATCTTCCCCATCTTTACCGGACAAATCAAGATTAACGGGTGAACCATTAACAAAAATGTTTTGGTTTTCACCGCTTCTACCCGATCGCCCATCGCTTCCTGTACGTCCATCTCTGGCATTATTTCTGGCTACTCTATAATATTCGTCAGAGGCAACAGCTGGACATAAAACTGAACCAGAGGCAGGCAAAAAGCTCGTAAATAGGCAGAATGTCAGCAGTAGTGGCAGCTTACTCCTAAAATCATTGTGCATTTAGTTACACCTAAAACTTTAGTTGAATTATCTACTACTGACGCTGACTTTCAGCAATTTGCTCCTTTTTGTTTAGTGATGTGCCTTTCAATTCGCTGTTGGATCGTCATTAACCTTAACAATCAGCTTGCCAAAATTATCACCTCGAAGTAAACCGATGAATGCACGAGGAGCGTTTTCTAAACCCATAACTACATCTTCTTTATACTTAAGCTGACCAGACTGTAACCATCCAGAAACATCACGCAAAAAATCATTAAACCGATGTTGATAATCGGAAACTAAGAAACCTTTGATTAAAGCTCGTTTGATTAGTAGTGGCATTAAATTAGGCCCTGATGGAGTAGATGTAGCGTTATACTCCGAAATTAAACCTACTAGTGGAATTCTTGCCCCAAGATTGATCTGCTGCAATACAGTTTCTAAAATCACACCTGCTGTATTGTCATAGTAAACATCAATTCCATTAGGTGCAGCTTCTTTGAGCGCTGAATCAAGTTCTTGGGTTTTGCGGTTAATGCCAACATCAAAGCCTAATTCTTTAACTATATAGTCCCTCTTATCGTCACTCCCGACAATTCCCACTACTCTAGCACCTTTAATTTTGGCAATTTGGCCTGCTACTGCACCGACAGCACCAGAGGCGGCTGAAACCACAACAGTTTCACCTTCTTTCGGTTGGCCGATATCAAGCAAAGCAGCATAAGCAGTCAGACCAGGCATACCCAGTACACCTAAGCTATAAGATAAAGGTGCTTGAGTGGGATCAAGTTTTCGCAGTGTCTCACCCTTAGATACGGCATAAGTTTGCCAACCGTTATTGCTCAAAACAAAATCCCCTACTTGAAATTGAGGATGATTTGATTTAATTACTTGGCTGACTGTACCACCCACGATCGCAGAATTCAAGTCTACCGATGCAGCATAAGACTCGCCTGCACTAATGCGACCACGCATATAAGGGTCGAGAGATAGATAAATGGTGCGGCTAAGAATTTCGCCCTCACCCGGTTCGGGAGTTGGCGTTTCTACTAAAGCAAAATCACTCTCTTTTGGTTCGCCGACTGGACGACTTTTGAGGATGATTTGCTTGTTCATTAAATCAGACATCAGTTATTTTCCTCTAAATCAATCTGACCAGGAGGAATTTGATTCCGGTTCCCCCCTTTTTAAGAGGATGTTTGAAAAGTATTCTTGTAGCGAAACGTTTTAGATTCCCCTAAATCCCTTTCAAAAGGGGGACTTTGATTCCGGTTCTCCCTTAAAAATGGGCGTTAGGGGGAATAAATTAAGTGCCTAAAATCACAGCCAAACACTTTTAAAACAACCTCTTATACTAATTCTGTATTAAAATGCGCCAAACGATGAAATATAAGTAAGAGAAACAAAGCGCAATCGCGTAGCGGCTTCCCGCAGGGTAGAACACAAAGGAAGAAAGAGTAGGTTAAAAAATTCGGCGTAGGCTCATAAAGAAAGTTTGAATATACTTAAAACCTCTGACCTATGCCTAGATGCACTTTGCTTTCTCCCTGGTCATTAATGCCATAATCAGCCCGAATTAAGCCTAGTGGTGAATTTAAGCGCACTCCAGCCCCATAACCAAAACCATAGCCGGGTTTGTCTCGCACACCCGCAGGATTTCCTAATACGGTATCACCTGAGCCTAAGTCTGAAGCAAAGTCGGCAAATAATACACCCCCTACGATTGGTAAAACTGGAAAACGATATTCTGCGGAAGCTAAGACATAACTGCGACCACTTCCCACATCGCCGGAATCGTAACCGCGCACTGAGTTGGAACCACCTAAGTTAAAACTTTCATAAGGCGGTAAATTACCAATGATGGTACCCGCTTGGAGGTTCACAGCAAATACTTGTGGCTGTTTGGTGTTAAATAACTGGACTGGTAAATATTGGCTGTAATTGGCTTTGAGGCGATTTAGGGAAATATTTCCTTGACCGATGGGCACAGATTGTTCTGTACTCAAACTCAAAACGGAACCTTGAGTTGGGTTGAGGGGATTATCTCGTTGGTCTTTAGTGGCGGTGAAGGATACAGTAGTTAGGTCATCAACACCAGTTCCACTAGCAGATAGGGGATTGCCTTGAGCGTCAGTTGGGGTAATATTACCTTGGCGATCGCGAATACTAGTTCGGGTATAGTTTAATCCTAATGAGGTATTCCAATTGTCAATTGGTCGCTGTAAGCTGACACTCCCACCAATTTGACCTTCCCGCACTTTGTCGCCGTTAGCTAGTTTAATCTTGTCATCAAAGGTTTCCGAAAGTTCTCGATTACGAAAACCATTCACAGTGTACCCCAAGCGATCGGGGTTTGTTGCCCGATAAGGACTGACAAATTTGCTATTAAATTGCAAATCCCGGCTACTTACACCAATATTCACACCTAATGTATCGTTAATACCACCAACATTCTGATCTTGATAGCTGATTGTGCCTACTAAACCCTGATCTGCATTGTAACTACCACCCAAGTTAACACCACGCGCCCCAGTTTCTTTGAGTTGGTAGACTAAATCAAGTTTTGTCGCATCTCCTTCTAAGGCAACATTCACTGTTTCAAATAAACCAGTGCGATATAGCTGTTGGATGTCTTGCTTGACGACATTTTCTTGGAAAATTTGACCAGGTTTCAGTTTGAGTTGCTGTTGTAGGAAATCTGGTTTGGTGCGTCCTCCGACGGGATTACCCTTGCTATCAACGGTTTTTCCCTCGTCGTTGACAAAACGAAATTTGATATCACTCACTAAGCCTTCAGCAACATTTACGGTGAGAATGCCTTGAGAACTGGGTTTAATTGATAGTACTCGTGCTAAGTTATAACCGTTGTCGGCGTACCATTTGTTAATTTGTACTACTGCTTGCTGGAGTCCAGCAGGACTAATGGTGGTTCCAATCTGAGATTGAAACTTTTGTTGGGCCACTTGGTAGGTGAGGACTTTAGCACCAGATAATTGCAGCGATCGCACAATTACTGGTTGCACTTGATAAACTACATTCAATCCAGCCTGTGTGCTAAAGCTATTCACACTGACTTTGCTAAATAAACCTGTATCCAAAATTGCAGCGACATCTCTTTGTAGCTGGCTTTGACTGGTTTCTCCACCCACCTGGGTTTTAATGACTTTACGAATAATCTCCTGCAATTCTTGATTGGCTCCCACTACCTGTACGTCTGTAGCTGTGACTACCAAATTGCTTTCAGTAGCAGGGGTTTTGGGAGATGGCGAGGGGGAGGTAGGAGAGGCAGGCGGAGCAGGGAGGATGGCTTGGGAATTTAATTCTTTTGCTGACTTTAAGACTACTGGGGAATTTTTGCTTGCACCTGTTTGTGCGGCGACGGAATTTTGAGAAAATTGTTGTGCAACTATAGTTTCTGGAGAAGCAATTGTCTCTATCCGTGCAGGAGTATCTTCAATTATCGGCACTACTAAGTTACCGGCTTTTGCCGTTGGAGTAAGGGTTTTAGCGGATGCAGCCGTTGCTTGCTGAGTCACATTGGCAGCAGCTAAAGTAGCTAAAGTAAAAATTGCAGTAGCAGAAACTCGCATAATATTTAACCTAATTAACAGGGAGTTATATCAATTTTGGATTTTAGATTTTAGATTAAAAGACTTGATTAAAAAGCTTTTCCAATAATTTTAAACAATACATCCTTTGAGAATTTGGCATTAGTTGTAGGAAAGCAAAGAAATAGCGATAATACTAACTTCCCGCTTATTCGCCGATTTCCCCTATTTACACCTCTTACCCAAACGACAGTTAATTTTGATATTTTGTTTCTTATGAGTAATTCATCCCGCTTATCTGTTGCTTCTAACTCCCAAGCTGCAACTTCTCCTTTACGGTTACTTGTATTAAGTAATGGTCATGGGGAAGATGTAATTGCAGTTCGGATTTTGCAAGAACTCCAACGACAATCAAACCCACCAGAGATATTTGCTTTACCTCTGGTGGGTGAAGGACATGCTTACCAACAGTTGGATATCCCTCTTATCGGTTCAGTCCGCACTATGCCTTCTGGCGGTTTTATTTATATGGATGGCCGCCAGTTGGCGCGGGATGTGCGCGGTGGTTTATTGCAACTTACCCTCAGCCAGATTAAAGCTGTCCGCCGATGGGTGAGTTCTCAAAAAAAATTAGGTAATAAAAGAGCGATTTTAGCTGTGGGAGATATTGTCCCCCTGTTGTTTGCAACTTTTAGTGGCGCTAATTATGCTTTTGTGGGTACGGCGAAATCTGAATATTATGTGCGCGATGAAGCTGGATTATTACCACGGAAATCCAAAGACGCGCGTTGGGAAAACTTTTCTGGTTCAGTATACCATCCTTGGGAACGTTGGTTAATGAGTCGTCGCCGTTGTAAGGCAGTGTTTCCTAGAGATGTGCTGACGACGGAAACATTAAAACAATGGCCAATTCCCGCTTTTAATTTGGGTAATCCCATGATGGATGGTCTGCAACCAACCTTTTCACGCCAACAATTTTATAGTCGGGATAGTCACCAGCAAGAAACGGTTAGACCTTTAATGGTGACTCTTCTTCCTGGTTCCCGTCCGCCAGAAGCATACACCAACTGGGAAAAAATTATGATTGCTGTATCTGCGCTGATGGCAAGTTTCCAGGAGCGAGATTCGGTGTTTTACACTTCTGGCACGGTGATATTTTTAGGTGCGATCGCTCCTGGTTTAGACTCTAATATTTTATCCCAAAGCGTGCAATCCCAAGGCTGGCGAGCGGAATCGGTATGTCCTATCCAACTTCCCGATCCAAATGTATTGACATTCAAACAAAGAAATGCTTATCTTTTGCTGAGTCAACAATCCTATAATGACTGCTTACATTTGGGAGATTTTGCGATCGCAATGGCAGGTACAGCCACAGAACAGTTTATCGGTTTAGGGAAACCTGCGATCGCTATTCCCGGCAATGGCCCCCAATATAACCCTGCCTTTGCTGAAGCTCAAAGTCGTCTTTTAGGCTCATCTTTGATTTTAATTGAGCAACCAGCTAAAGTGGCCGAGATCGTCCAGTCTCTATTCAAAGATCCTGATATTTTGCAAATTATCGCCGAAAATGGACTGCGACGTATGGGTAAACCAGGAGCCGCACTACGCATTGCAGAATGTTTACAGGAACGATTGAGTTGAAGGGGCATTGGGCATTGGGCATTAGTTCTCGTTCATCTCTCCCACTTGCTCCCCGACTCCCTTATCTTCCCAATCTCTAATCCTCACAAGCTAGACGCTCCACTATCCATTTACAGCACTCCTCACCCAGCACTCCTTATGCTACCAACCCAGAACGTAAAGCCCTGACGGCAGCTTGGGTACGATCATCAGCACATAATTTATTTAGAATATTACGAACATGAGTCTTTACAGTACCAACTGTAATATAGAGTTTCTCGGCAATTTGCCCATTGCTACACCCAGCTACAATCAATTCTAAGATTTCCAATTCCCGTTGAGTTAGGGGGTATGTTTCTAAAACTTGCTCGTATTCTGACGCTAGCGCCTCAATTTTTACAGTCTTCGGCTTATCAGAACTTTGGCTTTCTCCAGGAATACCTTGGCGCATTTTCCGCAATACCACATTGGCAATTGCCGGATCAATCCAAGAGTTACCGCCGTGAGTTGCTTGAATCGCCTCAGTTAATTTACTGATGCTTGTTTCTTTCATGTAATAAGAATCAGCACCTGCTGCAAAAGCTGCAAGTACAGCGTCTTCAGTGTGATCCATTGTTAGAATCAGAATTTTCGTTGTCGTCTGACCAGTTTCAGCTTGATAGCGTTTGAATTTACGGGTGAGTTCAATGCCATCCATGTCAGGTAAACCGATGTCTACAACAGCTACATCTGGCTTTGCCGTTTCCAAAAGTTTTAGTCCTTGAGTCGCATTTGCTGCTTCGCCTATTACTTTCAAGGCGCTGTGAGACTGTAATGCCGCTCTTAGCCCCATTCGTGTTAAGTCATGATCTTCAATTAAAATAATGCTAATTTCATTCATCGCTATACTCGCTCTTACGCTGTTTGCATCTTTCAAAGTCTTACCTTTCGTTAGCGCTTTCTCTTATTTCCCCAAACCAAAGATAGATGATATTTTAACCAGTCTGCATCCATCGCTAGAAATAATAAATTACCTCTTTTTTTATATTTAGATAGAGGACATATCTAGCTGGAGATATATAGATACTTGCACAAAAAGTATGAAATATTGAGACGAATGCCAAATTGCTCTCCCTTGCTCAGAATTCAGCTTTTAGTTGCCATCTTCCATTAGTTATTTCCTATTATCTTGTACAAAGCTTTGAACAAAGCTTACAAAAATGGACGAAGTTCTGACTTTTAACGGGATCTGGAAAACCTCACTTCCATTCCTTTTTCCTTATAGGAAAGAGGTTTTAAACTCTCCCCCAACCCTACAAGGTTTGGGGGCTAGGGGTTTAGGTTTCGCCTCTTCTTTTCCCTATCACGTGAAAAGTCAGGCTCAATGGTGGACAATCTCAAAAGGAATTCAACTACAACTGCATGGGGTAATTACTCGTGCATCCAGATGCTGGGGGACTTATGGCTCAAAAGTTAAACCCTTAAGCAGTCAAAGTGGGCAAGTAATCTTTTTAATGCCAAAAGGCTTAGAAGGGTTTGGTATTCTTCCTAAAGTTTGCGAGGAGGTTTTGGGAATTTTCCAAACTGTGAAAGTTTGCGATCGTTAAGAAAATTGTTGAAATTGCAGGAGGTAGGATTACTTGTGATTCACAAATAGGTATAGGAAGCACTTTCTTATTTACCTGGTCTAACCAAATCTAATGGTTAAAACTGCTCAAGCTTATGGTACACGATAATGGTATGCAACTCTCACCAATGGCTGACGACGGTCGCTTGCTGACTCATTTACAATTGGTTTAAGCTTAGTAAAGTATTTTATTTTACTTTATATCAGTTCTGTCTGTTGTGCCTAGAGCAATAGTTTTCGATTTGTTAATTGCTAGTTTTTTGAAAGCTATTGGTAGTTTGCTAGAAGTTTAATTTCAATAGTCTGGCAAACTAAACAGATTAAGGATACAACAGACTAAATTTAACCCAAGAATTAGCTTTGAAAGCAACTCCTGTAATTGTAATGACAACCTCAAATCAAGATCAACACCGAGTGAAAGCTGACGACTTAAATCGAGCCAGATATATCCTCAAGCCTTTCATCTTGACAAAGTTAGGCAAGATGATAGCCAAACTAAACAAGTATTGGATATTGTGCTAAACGCCTTAGTCAATCAAGTTACAGATTTTAGATGTCCGAAAATCTTATATTTTTTTTAATTGGATAATCTCAAAAGAGAAATGTTATACATCAACCTATGTTTGGCGGCAAAAATAAAAAACGATGGAAGAGACGCTGAAAATTTTGGTTGTAGACGATGACGAAGTAGACAGGATGGTAGTCTGTCAGGGCCTGACGATAGCAGGTATTCAGATGGAACTGTCTGAAGTCGGCGATGGCAATGATGCGTTTTCTGCCTTAAGCAGTACTGCTTATGATTGTGTTTTCCTCGACTATGATTTACCAAACCAGGATGGACTAACCTTGATTCAACAGCTACGTTTTTCGGAAATTAAAGTTCCTATAGTAGTCTTGACTGGTCAAGGAGATGAACAAATATCTGTTGAATTAATTAAAGCTGGTGCTACAGACTATCTCTCTAAGTCTAGGATATCACCAGAAAACTTGGCACAGGTTTTGCGGAGTGCGATTCGGATTTATCGGGCTGAAATGCAGGCAGCTTTGGCAAAAGAGCAGCTTAGAGAAAGTAATGAAAAACTCATCCGTAAGAACCAAGAATTGGAGAGACAAAAAGAACAGATTCAAATGCAAAACTTTAAGCTGTTGGAGGCATCACGGTTAAAATCACATTTTTTGGCCACTATGTCCCACGAACTCAGAACGCCGATGAATGCGATTATTGGTTTTTCGCAAATACTGCTGCGTCCTAAGTTCGGTCAACTAAGTAACCAGCAAGCAGATATGGTTGAGCGCATCTTGAATAATGGGAAGCATTTACTGATGCTACTCAATGAAGTTCTTGACTTTTCTAAGCTGGAGATAGGACGATTAGACTTAAAGGCGGAAATATTTGATGTATCAAAGGTCGTAAATCTCGCTGTAGGTGAAATGCATTCCCTCGCTGATGCTAAAAAGCTGTCATTGTTAGTGCAAACCGATTTGCAAAATCCTTTGATATTTAACGATCCTGTTCGGATCAGACAAATTTTAACTAATCTACTCTCCAATGCGATTAAGTTCACAGAGTCTGGTGAGATTTTGGTTGAGATTAAGGAACTACCTACAAATCAAGTAGTAATTATTGTTCGGGATACAGGTATTGGTATAGCATCCAGAGATTTTAAACGTATCTTTGAAGCATTTCGCCAAGTCGATCAAACTATCACTCGCAAATATCCAGGGACTGGTCTGGGTTTGGCAATTGTAGATTCATTGGTGCGAATGATGGGCGGCAAAATTTTTCTGGAGAGCAAATTGGGCATTGGTTCAATGTTTAAAATTGAATTGCCGCGTCAAATCACATTACAAAATGTGGCAGATGATCCTCCTAATTTACAATTAGACAGCGACGGAATTTTTGGTAGAGCAAAAAATCCCCATCAGTCATCTTCTCAAGCTAGGCAAGCACCGATAGGATATCCTAAATTTAAACTATAAATTACTTCCAAAAAACTGAGAAAAATTTATAACTTATGTCTGTAGTTGAAAATAATAAAATTTATCGCATTCTCGCAGTTGATGACACTCGAGATAATCTTATTTTGGTTCAAGCGATTTTAGAAAGTGAGGGATATGAAATTGAGTTGGCTTCAGATGGAATAAAGGCTTTGAGGCAAGTTGAAAAATCTCCACCCGATCTGATTTTGTTAGATGTAATGATGCCGGGGATGGATGGTTATGAAGTCACGCGTCGGATTCGGAATAACCCAGCAATTAGTTATATTCCAATTCTGCTGATTACTGCTTTTCATGAATCTAGTGTTGTCGAAGGTTTAGATGCTGGTGCTGACGATTTTATTCGTAAACCATTTGATACGGATGAACTACTGGCAAGAGTGCGATCGCTATTACGTCTCAAGCACAGTCTGGACGAACAACAAAAAATGACTCGCCAACGGGAAGACTTTGTTTCCCGTCTGACTCATGATTTGCGAACTCCTTTAGTAGCTGCCGATCGGATGTTGAGTTTGTTTGAGATGGAAACATTCTGCAAAATCTCGCCGGAAATGAAACAGGCGATCGCAGTTATGATTCGCAGTAACCAAAATTTGATGGAAATGGTAAACACCCTCCTAGAAGTCTATCGCTTCGAAGCAGGTAAAAAAACATTGAATTGGGAAGTATGCGATTTACGTGAGATATCTGAAGAAGTAGTGAGTGAACTAAGTCCTCTAACTAATGAAAAAGGTTTGACCCTGACAATAGACACCAGTAAATTAGATCCACTGGGTAAAAATGCTGGGATTATTATGGGCGATCGCTTGGAACTACGCCGAGTGCTAAACAATTTGATCGCCAATGCCATCAAATTTACGGATACAGGAGGGATCACAATCCGCATTTTTGAAACATCACCTCTTCCAGGAAATCAAGATTCGGTAACAATCGAGGTACAAGATACAGGATATGGAATTGCACCCGAAGATCAGGCAACAATTTTTGAGCGATTTCGCCAAGGCAAAAATAAACGTTCAGGTAGTGGCTTAGGGCTACATTTATCCCACAGGATTGTAGAAGGGCACGCAGGAACTATCCAGGTTGCTTCTGAAGTAGGTAAAGGTACTTTGTTCACTGTCCAACTACCCAAGAACATTTAACTTCTTTACAGGGACATTTTTCTGCTGAATTGCTAATCTTGACAAAGTTCAAAAGCTGAGTAAGGAGAGAATTTTCCTCCCAATACACGGCGAATTATAGCCTCTAAGTCCTCAATCATATAGGGTTTGCTGATATAATCATCAAATCCCGCCTTGAGGATACGCTCTCGATCCTCCGTGGTAGCTAAAGCTGTGACTGCGATCACTGGAATTTTGGAAGTTAAGGGTTCTTGCTTTAGATGACGCACAACATCGATACCGCTAAGACCTGGTAACAAAATATCCAACAAAATTAAGTCCGGTTGATATTCTTTAGCTACCAGCACTGTTGCAGAACAATCTGTTTGACAAATAAATCTACAACCCATTAACTCAAGAGCATAACTAATCAGCAAAAGGCTATCATCATGGTCTTCCACTGCCAAAATCAAAGGCTGGTGAGAGTTTTTCTGCTTTTCATCACTCATGAATGAATGTGCCAAATACATCTCTTCTCCAGAAGATTTTATTAGGATTCCTCGTCTGCCTCTATTAGGGAGATACAGACAAAGCTTCGCGCGAACATATAGAATAGTACTCGGTCAGAATTAGCTAATGTGTTTTACTTTTGCCTATTTCATCATTCTTACCCACGCAAAAATTGCTGAAGGAAGAAGACCTCAAGCTGAGAGGTTTAGCGGATACTTTTCGATTATACGCAAAATTACAGAATATTTTCTTAATAAATTCACCATAACTTTATATAAAAAGATCAGATGATGATTTAAAACAGTATCGGCTTGAACTATGTATGCTTGGAGATTTTAAAGATACTAAATAAACAAGTAATTCAAGTTATTAACTGTTAAATTTTGTACTAAAGTTTACGTGCTTAATCTAATTTAGACACAGTCTTTGTTGTTTGTACAGACGCGATTGTTTAGGTTAAACCAAGAGATTATTTTTGATATGTTCCTGAAAAGAAGTAGCTTTTCATCTTTTGTCCAAGGCTATCTACTACTTTACTATAGCGCGATGTCTACGACAGGCTACACCTATGCAGAAATTTGTTTCTAGATTATTTATTGAAGTTTAATGTCAATACGCTTGGGTTAAGGTTAAAAATTAAAACTGGCGTAGGTTGGCCCGTATTTCTCACAAAGTCTGAGAGAAATCAGGTATAAAACTGCTAAAAGCTATATATGACAAGCATTCTAGTATATATAAAGTATAAACCAATACTAATATTTCAATGCTAAAACATTGGGTTCAAAAAATATAGAAAGTCGTAAACAAAATTATTTTATGATTGCTCAACCCAACAAATTAAGCTTGCTGCGCTACTACTGGTCTATCGCATTAATTTTGCTAGGTTTGTAGTGAGTGATTTATCGCTCAAATCAAGGAATAAAGTCCTTACTACGAACTTTTATAACCCTTCAGAATTAATGAGATAGACCACTACTACTATTCTTCTTAACTGAAACGTATTGAGTTTAATGCAACCAAAAACTTGAGAATAGTTTTATTTAAGCTTTGCTAAATTAGACCATTGATGCCTATTAATTTTATCTGCGATCAATTTTATTTTTAATTACATCTATTGAAAGATTTATCTATCTAAAGGGGGTTGAAATAATTCCCATATTATCGATATATATCAGTACCAGATTTTATAAGTATTGTACACATCCTAGAGGAAGATGACCAGAATTAAGAGTAGCTCTAAATTAATTTTGGTGTGTCGAATAACTGCTTTCAATGAAGGTTTAGCTGAGTGCTAAACCTTTTTTCATGCCTATTGTTAGAGTATGTCAACACACTCTAGACAGATGAACTGAAATCAAAGTAATTATAAATTAGCAAGGTATGGTAAACACTTGGTATATATAGGGCATGGCTTTTAGCCATGCCTTTTTTGTGACTGGCACTAACCAACTGAAACATACAGTTAATGAGGCAAAAAGTAGCCCATATATGCTATTCGCGCATCCTCTCTAAGGCATCGGGCGAAGAGCTACAGGTTCTTCAACGGAGTACTTGCAGGATATTGACCCTAGATTTCATACTTGATCTATAAGTATTAATCAAAAATTACTTCCAAAATCTCCTCTAACTTCCTATTAATAATATATCCATATCATGTTAAATAATGTTTGACACTATCCTAAAGAAGTAGAAAAGCCCATCAAAAAATGCCTGTTAGTGTTATTAGATACTATATATCAATAGAACAAGCAACAAAAAACCATCAATACCATATATATATCAATATTCGTATCATTCTATAGATAGTAGAAATAACTATTTTACAAAGTTATTATTCAGCCTGTTAATGCCTGAAAAACGTGTATGCACCCTGGATATTCTTCCAGGGTCTTTTTTTTAAACTTATAAGTAAAAGATAGACTTTAGTCAGAGTAGAAGTAAATTAATAAGCGATATTTTTATACACTGGATTGAACAGAAAAAATAAAGAGGTGATATATCATAATCTACTTGGTGATTAGAGTCTTTAGCCTAATCCAGAAATCTTTAAATATGATTAACTTTAGGTAGATTTTTTGTGTATTTTTTCAAAAAATTAGTTAATATTTTTACCAAGTTATGAAATACCAAATTTCTGAATATTTATACACATCCTCTAGGATGATGAACTGTAGTACAGAGTAGAACTAAATTAATTTTGTACGTTGTTAAGCACAGCAATTATTGAGGTTTGGTTCACAGCCAAACCTTTTTTTTAACGACTAATCAGGAAGTGTTCTATCAGATTTCAGAATATTTGGATACAGTCTATAGGAAGATGAACTAAAGTAAGAGTCAGTCTAAATTAATCTTGGTGTAGTAAATGCTTGGTATATATAGAGGCTTGGTTTAACCAAGCCTTTTATTATGTACAAGTCTTCAAGAATTTTGGATACAGTCTATAGGAAGATGAACTGCTAAAAAAGTCAGTCTAAATTAATCTGAAATGTCTACTTAAGCACTAAATCTATAGGTTTAGCACTGAGCTAAACCTATTTTCTGATCGAGTGAAGACAAAAGAGCGATGCCGATAGCGTACCCTTGCGGAGGCAAGCTACGCAAGGTAGTTTCATACAAAAAACAAAAATACATAAAGTATTGATTAGACATCTCCAGAAATTAAATATGCGTTATCCAGAATTATTGTAGAGACGTAGCACTGCTACGTCTCTACACTCATTTTCGGAGAAGGGCTTTCTGGCTTATCCCAAGCGTATTGGGATAAAACTAAAACTGGATCTAACTTGTATGTACACTGTAGCATTTATGACACTGAATAAATTCCATCTAATTGATTGCAAAATAATCATCGAACTTATGCGTTAATTGCATTTGTACGGATTTGTAATAGCTTCACAGATGCGATTCTAAATGTTAGGGAATAAAGATGGATACCCCTGGCGTTGACCAGGGGCTTTTTATTTAGGGGCTACGCTTTAAACGTCAAAACCGGACTCAATCGCGCCACAACGTCCACCATTTCTGCTTCAACCTGCACATGAATTACAGACTGAATGGGTTTGTAGGCGGCTGGTGCTTCTTCAATGCGGCGTTCTTCACGCAAGGTAATGCAGTCTATCCCAGTTAATCCCAGTTCTGCCTCATTTTGAGATGCACCTCTGCGATTGAGGTCGAAGCGAGAACGAATTCTTCCCGCCCCGTGTGAGGCCGAATTGCAAAATGCTGGATTGCCTTTACCCACCATCAGATAAGAATAAGCACCCATTGAACCAGGGATAATCACTGGTTGCCCTGTATGGGCAGGACAAGCGCCCTTGCGTGTTACCCATCCTTTACCTTCCGGCAAGGTGATATTATGCGGCAAATCATAAATTAGAGGTGCTTCCACATCTTTGTATACTTCTCGCAAACGCAGACGTAGCAGTTCTGCTAACAGCAGGCGATTAATAAAAGCATAGTTAGCAGCAGTTGCCTCAGCTTGCAGGTAACTGGCGACTAATTCGGGGTGAGAATGGGTAGAGAGAGGAAAAATCTGAGAATCAGGATACTTCAGACCTTTTTGCCAAGTCGCCTTAGCTTTATCTCGCCACATTCCCCCGATATACTTACCCACATTTCGAGAACCAGAGTGAATCATAAAAGCCAGTTGTCCCTCGCGCACTCCCCAAGCGTGGGCAAGTGGGCGATTTTCGACTTTATCAACTCGCTGCACTTCTACAAAATGATTGCCGCCGCCAATGGTTGCCAGTCCGCCATCGCGTATCATTCCGGTATCGGGAACCAATTCTTCAGGTGCAAGTTTCCAGTCACCATCCATTGAACCACCTAAGAAGATGCGATCGCTCTCTTGGGCAAGTTGTTGCAAATCTGATTTGACTACACTCCCGGTAGGCCGATCTAGCATGGTATCCAGCCAACCGGGAATTCCGTATTGAAATAGCGATCGCATTGCCTCAGCAGTCATTGTCACATCACGCGTACCAAAGAAGTAATCCCCCTTCATTTTTTCGACGAATTGGTCGCGCTTTGCCATGAATTCGTCGATTGTCAAATCAGCAACGTGCAGGCGCATTCCACAATTGATATCAGAACCGACAGCGCCAGGGATAACCTGACCCACAGTTTCCACAATTGAACCAATGGCAACACCCGCATCACCTGGGTGAAAGTCAGGGGTAGCACAGGCACGGCAAACGCATCCACCAGATGGGTGGCGGACGCTTGCCAAATTTGCTAGCTGCTTCAGTGCCTTAGCTTCTACGGGGAAGCCTTCTGGCAGTAGCACTTCTGCTACAGGGGCATCAGGAGAATTGAGTAAACGGACAGAATAAGTGCGATTGTTGTAAGTTACATCCAAACCCTGCCGCTCTAAAGCACGCAGGAGACGTTTTAAATTTTTTGGCTGCATGAAAACTCCAAATTGAGCCTTAAAAAAGACTCTTGGTTGTGAAGAGAGTAGGAGACTTGGGTTCAGCAGCCGCGTCTCAAGTGGTGCGGAGGGTTATTTTCCCAGAATTGTGGGGAAAACAACAGGTTATATAGCTTTAATAACACCACTTGCATTGGAAAACAAGTGTTTTGTAGTCTTTTGTAATTTTTGTATTTTATGTACTACATCTGTAAAGGAATTTGAAGTTTAGCAAAAAACTTTTAAAATTCTCTAGACTCTCCAGCTGGCTGGAGAGTCTAGTATGAATTCAAGGGGACTCTCAACCAGAAATTTCTGATTGTTGACGATTATCCCTCAGTCATCCAACTTGGTTTGGCTAGGTTGTTTATTTTTATCCCGTAAATCTATGACTCTCCAACTCACAGTTCCCAATATGTCTTGTTCTGTTTGTGCAAGCACCATCACCAAAACACTTCAAGCAGTCGATGCTAATGCAAGCGTTCAGGCTGATCCAACAACCAAGCTTGTCAGTGTAGAAACTCAAGCATCAGAAACAGAAATTAAGGAAGCGTTGGCTGCTGCTGGCTATCCAGTTGCTTAAACGGGGACTGGAGAATGGGTACTAGGTATTAGGTACTGGGAAAACTGTTCCCTAATTCTCCAGCCCTAATCCCCAGTCCCTAATCCCCAGCGATGCACTGAGCTTGTCGAAGTGTCACTAGTCCCCAATCCCCAATCCCCAATATGGATACTCTCACACTCAAACTTCGAGGCATGAGTTGCGCTGGTTGCGCCAACAACATCGAAAAGGCAATTCGCTCTGTTCCTGGGGTGATTGACTGCAACGTTAACTTTGGAGCAGAACAAGCTGCCATCAGGTACGATCGCTCTCTAGCAAGTTTAGAGAAAATTCAAACTGCGATCGCAGCTGCGGGATATTCTTCTGACTCACTCCAGGAAGAATTGCTCTCTGAAGAAGATGATGCAGAGATTGCGAGTAGGCAAGCATTACAACGCGAACTTTTCCTCAAGGTAATTGTGGGAGGTGTAATCAGCATTTTCCTCTTTTTGGGGTCGTTACCCATGATGACTGGGCTAAACTTCCCCTTAATTCCCAGCTTTTTGCAAAATCCTTGGGTACAGTTAGTCCTGACAACCCCTGTCATTTTCTGGTGTGGTGGATCTTTTTACCGCAATGGCTGGAAAACCCTCAAGCGCCATACGGCAACAATGGACACGCTGATTGCTTTGGGTACAAGTGCAGCGTATGTATATTCTTTGTTTGTTACTGTTTTCCCGAAATTTTTTATTGTTCAGGGCTTGATACCTCATGTTTATTATGAAGTTGCAGCCATTGTTATTACCTTAATTTTATTGGGGCGGTTATTGGAAAATCGCGCTAGGGGACAAACTTCTGAAGCCATCCGCAAACTGATCGGATTGCAAGCCAGAGATGCCAGAGTTATCCGTGATGGTAGAGAAATTGATGTTCCCATTGCTGAAGTCAGAATCAACGATGTGATTTTGGTACGTCCTGGTGAAAAGATTCCAGTCGATGGCGAGGTGATTGCAGGCGATTCGACAGTAGATGAAGCGATGGTGACAGGTGAAAGTTTGCCAGTCAAAAAGCAGCCAGGAGATGAAGTGATTGGGGCAACGATTAATGGTGCGGGTGCATTTCAGTTTCGGGTGACACGAGTTGGAAATGATACATTTTTGGCTCAAATCGTCAAATTAGTGCAACAAGCCCAAGGTTCTAAAGCACCAATTCAGCGCTTGGCAGATCAAGTTACAGGATGGTTTGTACCAGCTGTGATTGCCGTTGCGATCGCCACTTTCGTCATTTGGTTTAATTTCACTGGCAACCTCACCCTCGCAACAATGACAACGGTGGGTGTACTAATTATCGCTTGTCCTTGTGCTTTGGGTTTAGCCACTCCCACATCTGTAATGGTGGGAACCGGCAAAGGTGCAGAAAATGGCATCTTGATTAAGGGTGCGGACAGCTTAGAACTAGCACACAAAATTCAAACCATCGTTCTAGATAAAACTGGCACTTTGACGCAGGGTAAACCAACAGTTACAGACTTTGTGACTGTTAACGGTACAGCTAATGGGAATGAAATCAAGCTTTTACAGTTAGCAGCAACGGTGGAACGGAATTCTGAGCATCCTTTAGCTGAAGCGGTGGTGAAATACGCCCAGTCTCAAGAGGTGAGTTTAACAGAGGCACAGAACTTTCAGGCTAATGCAGGTAGTGGTGTCCAAGGAGTTGTTTCAAATCAGCTTGTGCAAATTGGTACACAACGCTGGTTAACAGAACTTGGAATTAACACCATGACTCTTCAGCAGTATAAAGATGCCTGGGAAACTGCTGGTAAAACAGTCATTTTGATTGCTGTAGATGGCGAACTACAAGGAATAATGGGTATTGCCGATGCCCTGAAACCTTCATCAGCAGCAGTGGTGAAGGCATTACAGAAGTTAGGTTTAGAAGTAGTAATGCTCACCGGAGACAATCGGAAAACGGCTGATGCGATCGCAGCAGAAGTTGGCATTGAGCGAATCTTTGCCGAAGTGCGTCCAGATCAAAAGGCGGCGATTATCCAATCTCTTCAGAAAAGGGGACTGGGGACTAGGGACTGGGGACTAGGGAAAATTCTTCCCAATCCCCAGTACCCAATCCCCAATCCCCAATCCATTGTGGCGATGGTAGGTGATGGGATAAATGATGCACCAGCCCTAGCACAGGCTGATGTGGGAATTGCTATTGGTACAGGAACAGATGTTGCGATCGCAGCTAGCGATATCACCCTAATTTCTGGAGATTTGCAAGGGATTGTCACAGCAATTCAACTCAGCCATGCCACCATCAACAATATCAGGCAAAATCTCTTCTTTGCCTTTATTTACAACGTCATTGGTATTCCCATTGCGGCTGGAATTTTGTTCCCTATCTTTGGTTGGTTACTCAATCCAATTATCGCTGGGGCTGCGATGGCTCTTTCGTCGCTATCTGTTGTTAGCAATGCCCTCAGATTGCGTAACTTTCAACCAAAAGCTACTTCATAATTGCAGGTTAAATTAGGAAATGTTCAGTAAAAAAATGCTTTGGGGAAGCCTTACAGCTTTAGCGCTTCTCGCCGGGACACCAAGTGCAACATTAGCAGAAATGCCAGCCCACTCGTCAGAGCAAACTACCCAATTTAACCATATAGAGCAACCATTGGGCTTGAAAGTTGGTGTTGCGATCGGTGGTTTAGCCTTGATTGGACTAGAGTTGTGGTGGTTTCTCCTCTATAAAAGTTCTGATTCTTGAGAGGATGTTTTAACAATTCAGATAGCACTGCTATATGTCGGTAAACTAATTGTAAATGTACTCCCTTCCCCTAACTTTGATTGGACACTGACACTACCCCCCATACCCTCAACAAGTGTCTTGACAATAGATAAACCTAAACCACAACCCCCGGTAGTATGAGAACGGGATTCATCTACGCGGTAAAATCTTTCAAATATCCGTGCTTGCTGTTGCAAAGGAATTCCATAGCCTCGATCGCAAACTTCAATAATTGCCCGATCTTCAAGTTGATTTAATTTAAAAGCTATAGGTGTATCAGCTTCAGAATACTTAATGGCATTATCAATCAAATTCAATAATACTTGTTTGAGGCGACTGTAGTCTACTTTCACCTCAATTCGATCAACTTTTGGCTCGATTTGAATTATGCGCTCGCTATATTTTTTTGCCATCATCACCACTTCTTCAATCAAGTCATTTAGCACATAAGATTTCATTTGAAAATATAAGTAACCATTATCAGCTCGTGCTAAATCAAGTAAATCTTGTAGCAGACGGATAGTGCGTTCAGCTTCCGATGCCGCAGTTTCTAAAGCTTCTTGTTGGGTTTGTGTTAAATTATTTTGCCTTCGTAAGACGCTTTGCAAATAACCATGTACTATGGTTAATGGTGTACGTAATTCATGAGAAACATTACTCACAAATTCTCGTTCTTGCTTCCAAGATTGAGAGAGACGTGATAACAGCATAGTTAAAGTTTGAGCTAATTCTTTAACTTCGCTGGGTGCATTTTTAACCGATAGTTGCGATTGTCCTAAATCTTCAGCCGAAATCACAGAAGCCATTTGATTTAGCTGGCGTAGAGGTTGCAGAGAAAGCTGGATGTAAAATGCGATCACAGCAGTTAAAATAATAATTGCCAAAACACTAATAATAGCTAAACTCTGCACCATTCTCAGAAACATTTTCTGTTCGCGGGTAATATCTTTGACTACAAATAACTCACCGAGTAACTTACCTTGAACTTGTACAGAACTACCACATAAAACAAAATAGCTTTCGTTGACTTGATAAACTTGTGGTTTAATCGGCATCTTAGTTAAAGACATTAACTCAGCTACTTTAGTATCAGATACCAAATCTAAACTGGCAGATTTTACTAAAATTTTATTATCAGGACTTTTCAACCATAATAAGATGTTGGTATTTGCCAAGTTATTAATAGCCTTTTGCAACCCAGTTTCAGGTTGCATCATTTCACTATAAATTTGCACATCTTGCGGCAAGCGCTTGGCGATTTGTTCTATATTATATTTATGACTATCAACTAAAATTTGCTGCATTTTCCAACTAGTCCATGTAGCGAGGCTACCTAATACCAAACCTGAGAATGCAGCAATACCAATTGTGAGGCGTGACTGTAAGGAAAATGGGTCTATATTTATCCAAACTTTTCTGATTTGCTTCACTTTTCTGATTATGTTTTAGGTGTTTAATAAAGATATTTTAATAAAAAAATCAGAATGCTAAATGTAAAGTTGCTATTAACCGCTAAATTTTTAGTTACAGATGATTTTAACTTATCTTTGTTGTATACCTACAATGAAAAGTGCAGCCATTCCAGAAAAATTGCGAAAGATTTTTCTTTAATCGCCCTCTCAACCCTGCAAATCCTTCTCTAATAAGAAATTAAATTAATTTACTGTTAATTAAATTAATTTAATATGAGAATTACCTTAAAATTTTGTACTTTTATATGTTTTTTCTTTGTATTCTTTTAAAAATACAATGACGGAAAGTAGCTCTTGCTGTTTAATAGACATAGGAGGTAAAAATTTTGATGCCAGTGGAGCTACAGAGTTTTTTCCCATAATAACAAGTTAGCTTTACATTCAGTTGAAGTATTATGAGATTTCTTTTTCCTAGTGACTACTTTAATCCCAAGAAAGCGGATGCAGCATACCTGGAACAAGTTGCTTGTATGCAAGATGCAGGATTTGCAACTTCTGTTGTTTCTTTAGAGTTGCTGGCATCTGGTTCATCAAAGATTATTCCAGTTCCCTACCCAGATTCAAAAGTGGTCTATCGTGGTTGGATAATCTCACCCTCTGATTATGAGTTATTAGTTGGGGTCGTGGGCAGCATGGGGGCAAGTCTCTTAACTTCTAAAGCTGAGTATTTAGCCACACACTATCTCCCTAACTGGTATCCTCTGATTGCCGATTTAACTCCAGAGACTAAATTCTATTCTGTTGATGATGATTTAGAGAATGAGTTGAACAGACTTGCTTGGAACGGATTTTTTATCAAAGATTACGTTAAATCTCTCAAAACCTCAGTTGGTTCCATAATTAATAAACCTTCGGAAATAGGAACAGTGGTGTCTGAAATGCAGAAGTTTCGAGGCAGTATTGAGGGAGGTATTTGTGTGCGGCGGATTGAAGATTTTGTGCCCGAAACAGAGAGGCGTTACTTTGTTGTATCTGGTAAAGCTTTTGCCGCTTTACCAGATGAAGAAGTTCCAGAGATTGTTGAAGAGTGTGCAAAGCGGATTGGAAGCCAATTTTTTTCTGTAGATGTAATAGAGCGTAGAGACGGTACTAAGAGGATCGTAGAAATTGGTGATGGGCAGGTATCAGATATTGTAGGATGGACGGCTGAACGTTTCGCTCAACTTTGGGTGGGGTGATAGGTAAGCAGTCGATAGTTATTCCCTGCATCAACTCTCTGTTGCAAACCAAGCGCGTAAAACCTCTGCCACTGTCCACGCTTGGGCAATACATCCCCGTGCAGTCATCGGAGCATCACCATCAAAAATTTCGCTGAGACTACCAAGACCGTGTGTAGTAAGATGATTAGCCATTGGTTCCAAAAATTGACGAGCCTGCTCAGGATTTTTGTAGACGCGCAGGTGTGCTAGAACGAACGGCCCCAATAACCAACCCCAAACTGTGCCCTGGTGATAAGCTCCATCACGTTGATACTGATTGCCACCGTATTTACCCTGATATTGGGGATGATCGGGCGCTAGCGATCGCAATCCATGAGAAGTCAGCAGCCTCCATCCGCAAACTTCCACTACACTCTTTTGCTGGGCAGGTGTTAATGGGCTTTCTGGCAATGAAACTGCAAATATTTGGTTAGGTCGCAATGCTGCATCATCACCATCAGGACTGTCTAGAACGTCATAGCAATAACCTGTCTCGTCATTCCAGAAGCGAGAAAATCTATACTTAGCCCGGTCTGCCATTGCCTCATATTCTTGGTGCGGTTTACCAAGGTGACGGGCAAACTTTGCCATTGTCCGTAAAGCATTATACCAGAGGGCGTTAACTTCGATCGGTTTGCCAATTCTGGGCGTAACTACCCAATCGTCAACTTTGGCATCCATCCAAGTCAGTTGTACACCTGCAACACCTGCAAAAAGTAAGCCATCAGCCGGATCGAGATGGATGTTGTAGCGTGTACCGCGACAGTGCCAATCAATGATGTCTGCAAGTATGGGAAAGAGTTCACCAAGCAAAGTATCATCGTCCGTAGCGCTGTAGTAGGCGCGGACTGCTTCAAAATACCAGAGAGTGGCATCGACTGTATTGTATTCTGGTTGCTCGCCCGCATCGGGAAAGCGATTAGGCAGCATTCCTTGGTCTACGTATCTAGCAAAAGTGCGAAGAATTGAGCGTGCTACCTCTGGGCGACCAGTGGAAATTGTCAAACCAGGTAGACTAATCATGGTGTCGCGTCCCCAATCGCTAAACCAGTGATAACCAGCAATGATAGTCTTACCGTAGGGGTCTTCTGGCATTGGACGGTCAACAATAAATTGGTCAGCAGCTAGTATTAGTTGCTTGATCCAGATAGGTGATTCCTTGGTCTTGAGAGGTTGATTAGTTTTCCAAATTCCAGTTAGCTTCTGCTCTTGAGCGCGACGTAACTTAAGTGCAGCCTCGGCATTGAGATTTGCTTGCTTTTCTGTGCTGGCTACAAATGCGTAGGTGCAGCCCGTCGTAGACATCGCTTCCCCAGGATTCAGTGTAACCTCAAAAGTCGCAGCGTGGAGATGGTCTTCTCTATCTCTCAATCCCCGATAGCGCTCAACAGCCAAATCAAAGCCATAATACCAATTGTCGGCGACAGATGCGCTACCACTATCACTCAATAAATACACTGGTGCAGCATCTGGATAAGCAGTTACACAAATTCCTTGTTCGACTTGCTCAATAGACATCTTCCAGCCATTACTTTGGGTGTCGCTGTGATAATCGCGGTAGTTGACCATTGCTTTGAGCGTCAACTTCAGAGGTTGCGTGGCACGACGCAAAGTATATTGGACATAAGTTGTGTTAGCACCTTGTTGCATCCACACCCGTTTTTCTAACAAGGCATCGGCAACAGCAAAACGCCACAAGGGAATTGTCCCTTCCAGAGAAAAACGTTCAATATTTTGATAACCGTGAGGGCTGACAGTCCCATCAGCCCAACGATTGGTGTCTAGAGAATAAGAGCGATTGTCATACAGGATAGTTTCATCTAGTTTTGCTAGCAGTAAGGTACGACCTAAAGGTGGTTTCAATGCCGCTATCAATAGTCCGTGATAGCGGCGCGTCAATAAACCAGCCACAGTTCCAGAAGCGTAACCACCAATACCGTTAGTAACTAACCATTCCCGTGACTCTGCCGTGTCAAGATTGCCGCAGATTTCCCGCCCAAATTCTATACACATAAGTCAACACTTTTCCTTGGGATCAATATTTGGATTATGGATTATGAATCCTCTAGTGTGCTGAGAATGGTATAAAGAGTTCTAAAATCTTAACTGGCGATCGCGGTTAAATAAAATACATTGCCGTGGGTACTATTAAATACAGGTATCCTTGGTAAGACATTTCTGCAAGTAGAAGCTAAAATGCCTCTAAACGATTCTTTAACGTGATTGCGAAAGCACCCACCCTCAAGGAAGTAGGGAGGGCAAACTATAATATTTTACTCATTGCCAGCGAATTTTCAAATCAAAAGAGGAAGAATAGAGTGTTGAAAGATGTTGAACGTTATATTCCTTCAGAGGACAAGTATTTAGAGGCATTCCACTCAATTTATAAAGGATTGACTCCGGGACACCAAGCTATCTTGAATAAGTTGTATCAGCATTGTTACTTTATGGAAGACAATCGCAGATTACGCACTTGGGAGTTATCTGAAGCGGCGGGATATGATGGTGACTCTTCTGGCCAAATTGGTCATTTAGGTGGAAAGTTCAGCCAATTCTTTGGAGTAAAAGATGATGAATTTGGGCAACCGGCACTTGCAATAATTAGTTGGTTTGCAGATGAAACAAATGGGCATTGGTACATTGAACTAATTCCTGAAGCAGCTAGAGCATTTAAGCGTTTTCATATTGAAACGCTCCAATAGAAATGTTGATTAGCTTAGTTAGCGATCGCTCCTCTGAGGCTTTCTAGCACTGTTGTTTGGAGTCTAACTGCGATCGCTTGTAGTTATATTAGCTTATATCTGCGAAGAGACAGCAGACGGCGGAATAATTTTAAGACCATTTCGTGGTTGGAATTTCAACTGCTTTTATTCTCAAGATTAAATTCTGTCAACTAGTATATTTGCTTAGTCAATTTTGTCATACAATAACCAAACAAATATACTTTAATTAATTAGATTATAAGTATATTTATTTAAGTAATACTTGTGTTTAAAACAGTACAATAATTGATTAAAAATCAAGCTTAAGTAATGACGATTATTGATTACAAGTACTAACCTGTGAATATAGAAATTTATGAAAATAGCAAAAAATAGCTAACATGGCTAAAATTATCGTTACTGGAGCAGCAGGCTTTATTGGTTCTCACCTCGTAGACATCTTGCTACAACAAGGGGAAGAAGTAATTGGGATTGATGAATTCAATGATTATTACGATCCTATGTTAAAGCGTAAGAATGTTGCACACTTACATAGCTCACCTAGTTTTACATTAATTGAAGCAGATATTCAGTTTTTAGATTGGCAGGAACTCTTAAAAGATGTTGATGTCGTTTACCATCAAGCAGCACAAGCAGGTGTCAGGGCAAGCTGGGGTAAGGCTTTTCGAGGTTACACAGAACGAAATATTAATGCTACGCAAGTTTTGCTAGAAGCGGCTAAAGATGCAAAACACTTGAAAAGATTAGTGTTTGCTTCTTCGTCAAGTGTATATGGTGATGCAGAAACTTTACCCACTCACGAAGGAATTTGCCCTGAACCTGTTTCTCCTTACGGCATTACTAAGCTAGCGGCTGAAACTTTGTGCAGACTGTATCACAAAAACTTTGGTGTGCCATCTGTATCATTGCGCTATTTCACAGTCTATGGGCCTAAACAACGCCCAGATATGGCATTTCATAAGTTCTTTAAATCCATTTTGCAGGATGAGGCGATTCCTATTTACGGCGATGGCCAGCAAACGCGGGAGTTTACATTTGTTGGTGATATCGTCGCGGCCAATTTAGCGGCTGCTTCCACACCCCAAGCAGTGGGAGAAATTTTTAATATCGGTGGTGGTAGCAGGGTGGTTTTAGCAGAAGTCTTAGATACGATTGAAGAAATCGTTGGCAAACCAATCAAAAGAAACCACATAGAAAAAGCGATGGGAGATGCACGCCACACTGCTGCTGATGTATCTAAAGCGCAGAAAATTCTGGGATATCAGCCACAAGTCTCTCTAAGAGAGGGTTTAACGCAGGAATGGCAGTGGATTAAGTCGTTGTATTAAAGGGTATGGGGCATTGGTTATTCTCCTTTAAAACTTATGCACAAAATATCCCCCAACCCTTTTAAAAGGGGTTAGGGGGATTTAAAAGTGCCTCAAGTCACAGCGAAACACTTATTCAAATGAACTATTAAGCTTTTTGCTAACTTACAAGAAACCCATATTTTTTGAGTACAGTCTTGGCTTCACTGCCAGATAAAAATTGGATAAACTCTTTGGCTGCTGGAATATTTTTACTGCTTTTAATTACTGCCATTGGATAGACAATTGGTGAGTGAAACTTATCGTCAGCAGCAACTACGACTTTTACCTTGTTGGAAATTTTGGCATCAGTAGCATAAACTAAACCCGCTTCAGCGTTACCACTTTCTACTGCTGCCAAAACTTGACGCACGTTGTTAGCAAAGACTAATTTGGGCTTTACCTGATTATAAAGTTTCAATTTCTTTAAGACTTGCTCCCCATATTGACCGGCGGGTACACTTCTAGGTTCACCGATCGCAATTTTTTTAATCTTACTATCTGTTAAATTGTAGAAACTAGTGATGCCAACAACATCCTGAGCCACAATCAAGACTAGACGGTTATTTGCCAAGTTAGCACGGCTACCTGTTACCAAAAGTCCTTTTTGTTCTAGGGCATCCACTTGCTTTTTGCCAGCAGAAATAAAGATATCTGCTGGGGCACCTTGCTCAATCTGTTGTTGCAAGGCACCAGAAGCCCCAAAATTATAAGTAATGTTGACATCTGATTTACTTTGTTGGTACAAAGGCTTAATTTCCTCTAGTGCCTCTTTTAAGCTGGCGGCTGCGGAGACGAGGATAGTGCTGTTTGACTGTGCTATTACCGGAGAAGGATTAACTAACGGTAAACCAATTGCCAGGAGCAAACCAGCAACTGCTATACCCAATAAGCCAAAAATTTGTCTTCTTTTCATAGAAAAGGCGTTTGAGAAATTTCTTCCATAAAATTGATGCTAGGTAAAATAATACCAAATATACCAACTTATAACCAACTATATAGGTAATTACTTTTTCCCTAAGCATTCCAGATGAATTAACTCATAAGCCAGAATCTGGCGACTCAAACGCATCGGTAATTGCAAAACTGCATTCTGAGAAAGGGCGAATCATACCCCTCTAGAAGGAATTTTATATTTTACAGTTAAAAACTGCTGAAAGATCGCGGTAAGCTAGTTGGAATTATCACTGAATTGTGTCAATAAATTGTCAAATTAACTGCTCAGTCTTCTGGGGTGAAATTTGCGATGACCGTAAATCTTAAGTCTTTAGAGAATCCAACTTATATAGCGGCCGATTCCAAAACCGCTTCTAACACTAAGAGAACCAGCTACGTTCCCTCGAACCATCGACGCATTCTTTGCATCTTTCCTAAGTACAGCCGCTCCTTTGGTACTTTTCATTACGCCTACCCACTGATGGGTAATGTCCGGGCTTTTATGCCACCCCAAGGTATTTTAATTGTGGCTGCCTACTTACCTCAAAAATGGGAAGTGCGGTTTATTGATGAGAATGTCAAATCAGCAACCAGGGCTGATTACCAATGGGCTGATGTGGTAATTGTGAGTGGAATGCATATCCAAAAACCACAGATTAATCAAATTAATGAACTTGCCCATCGAGCCGGAAAAATCACAGTCGTGGGTGGCCCCTCGGTATCTGGATGTCCAGAATATTATCCTGAATTTGACATTTTACATTTGGGTGAGTTGGGAGATGCTAGCGATCGCATGATCGAGTATCTAGACCAAAACTTGGAACGTCCTCAAAGGCAAATCCGTTTTGAAACGAAGGAACGTTTACCTTTAACAGAGTTTCCAACTCCAGCTTATCATTTGCTGAATATTGATGATTATTTCTTAGCAAATGTGCAGTTTTCTAGTGGTTGTCCTTATCGCTGCGAGTTTTGTGATATTCCAGAACTCTATGGCAACAGTCCCCGGATGAAAACACCAGAGCAAGTAGTTGCCGAGCTAGATGCAATGCGACAATCGGGCAATTTGGGGGCAGTGTATTTTGTTGATGATAACTTTGTTGGCGATCGCCGCGCTGCCATGAAGTTACTTCCTCACCTGATTGACTGGCAAAAACGCAATGGCTACCCCATCCAGTTTGCCTGTGAAGCAACTCTCAACCTAGCCCAAAGTCCAAAACTGCTGGAGATGATGCGCGAAGCCTATTTCTGCACGATCTTTTGCGGTATCGAAACACCTGACCCAGATGCTCTCCATGCTATTTCCAAAGATCAAAATCTGAGTATGCCAATCTTAAAGGCAATTCAGGTTTTAAATAGCTATGGTATGGAAGTAGTATCAGGAATCATCATTGGGTTAGATACAGATACACCAGAAACAGCAGACCGAATTATCGAATTTATTCGGGCATCTCAAATTCCCATGTTGACAATTAATCTACTTCATGCATTGCCTAGAACTCCGTTATGGCGGAGGTTAGAAGCAGAAGGACGACTCGTATTTGATGAAAGCCGGGAATCAAATGTTGAGTTTTTGATGCCCTACGAGCAAGTTGTCGAGATGTGGCGGCGCTGCATCACAACTGCTTATGAGCCGGAATTTTTATATGAGCGGTTTGCTTACAATATGGAACACACCTATCCAAATCGTATCGAAGTACCTAACAGTCCTGCTCGCACTTCTGGGGCTAATATTCGCAAAGGTTTAACTTATTTAACTAATATTTTGCTGCGGATAGGCTTATTTAGTAACTATCGTCATACTTTCTGGAAAATGGCCAAGCCAGCACTGAAAGCAGGTGATATTGAAAACTTGATTCACGTCGGTCTTGTGGGACATCATTTGATTAAGTTTGCACAAGATTGTTCTAAAAACGAAGAATCAGCTTCGTTTTATTCGCAAAAAATCCTCACAAAAGTGCGTAGTTAAACCAATTCGCAATTAGCAATTACGTTTTGTGACGTGGACTTAAACCCTTGAACTAGTGGTCTGTCTCATTAATTGTGAAGGGTTATAACAGTTTGTAGTAAGGACTTTAGTCCTTGATATGAGCGATAAATAGCTCACTACAAACCTAGCAAAATTAATGTGATAGACCACTAGTGGTTCATCGCATTAGTTATGAGGGTTAAAAAAACGAACCGCGAAGACGCGAAGTACACAAAGGAAGAGAAATAAAGAATGAGTTCACCCAGCAGAATTAATGCGACAGACCACTAGGTTAATAAGCTAAAAGTTTTTTAACGAGAAATTATTCGTAATTCATAATATTCCCTCGTTCCCGTGTTTTACATGAAAACGAGGAATATCCAATAAATTACGAATTACGAATTATTTTAACAGGGCATCAAAGTATTAAATCTCCCCAGTACAGCCATATCTTCTGCATCTAACTCTGTCGGAATGCCACTGCGAATCAATTCCGAAAAGTCTTCATTGGGAACCATCACAGTCAACGTATACAAGCGAGTAGAACCAGTATTTTTAATCAAATGAGTCCCAGTGGGAGGCACTAATAAACTATCTCCAGCCTTGATAGTGGCACTCTTGCCGTCACACATG
Source organism: Nostoc sp. FACHB-133 (assembly GCF_014698055.1). Taxonomy (NCBI): domain Bacteria; kingdom Bacillati; phylum Cyanobacteriota; class Cyanophyceae; order Nostocales; family Nostocaceae; genus Nostoc; species Nostoc sp. FACHB-133. The sequence continues at coordinate 47,288 of NZ_JACJSH010000031.1, read as the reverse complement.
GCGATCGCTTCCCCTTTGAGGACAAAAAACATTTCCACCGCCCACTGATGGCGATTTGGCGGTGTTTGTCCACCGACATCAAAAATTTCTATACAGCAAGTCAAGGAAGTATTAGCATTTGTCGAATCGAAGATAATTGCTAATCGATTAGAGTCATTGGGACTAATGCGATATACTTGGTAATCTTTGGGAGACTTGATAACCGGAATTACACAACGAGTAGCGTACATTTATTTATCCCCTCTAAAGTTATCGATGGATATGAAAATTCCTAAAATCTTAGTCTTGAATATTCAGTTATGAGGTATCAGGAATGATGCAAACAATAGCCACCAAAAAAGATTTTCAGGTAGGGACAATTCATTAATTAATCGCCCCTACCGCGTGGGTTATGCGTAAGTTTTAAGTTGTATAAATGACAAAATCACTAATTGCTAAACACTAAATACTCCTCATTCAACCAATTTTGAATTTTGGATTGAAGGAAAAATCTAAAATCTAATCACTCCTCATTCTTTTGCAGCGCTGTTAAAATCTCTTGGGAGTCAGTGACAAAACCGAAGCATTGTTTAACATTGTACAACGTTGCTAGCCAACAATATTCAGGCGAAGTCGTAGCGCTACAATCTTTAACTAACACACAGTCATATCCTAAGAAATTGGCATCACATAAGGTAGCTAGAACGCACTGATCGGCATTAACACCAGCAAAAAATAATGTTGTGCTTCCCAGATTCCGCAAGATACTATCTAATGGAGTGTCCCAAAACCCACTCATGCGATATTTGTCTACACGAATATCTTCAGGAACCTGTTCTAGTTCGTCTACTACTGCCGCGGCCCAACTACCCGCCATTAGTACTCTTGCACCATTGCTTGGTAGTGGATCGCCTAATCCCACGCCTGCTCCTGTCGGGTTATAAACATGACGCGAACCAGCACTAATATTGAGTAAGTCAGGGCGATTCCCCCAATTTATCCAAATGACTGGAACACCCGCGTCACGAAGTTCTGGAAGTAGGTTATTCAAAGGTTGAATCGGCTGACGCGCTGGAGTTACATCCACACCAATATGCGCTAACCAGCCATCAGGGTGACAGAAGTCGTTTTGCATATCAATGACGAGAATAGCGGCTTTTGCCAAGTCTAAGCGCAGGGTTTTAGTTTCTGTTGATAAAATAACGGGTTGTGGGGGTTTTTGAGGACGAGTGATATCTGCGATCGCATCATTCACTGTCCACGCATTTGGTGAAACTCCCAATGTCCGAAAAGGCAAATTCATAAAATTGCAATATCCTACACCATTTTCTATCTTGTAACTTGAAATTCAGTTGAAAATACAATTACTTAATCAAGGTTAAATATGGTCAATTTCACTATTCAGAATGTTTTAATTGCCGCCAGTGATGATTATGCGACCGTAGATGTACAGATTATAGATGGGGCAATCGCAGTCATTGCCCCCAATCTACCAGTAATCGGCACTATTATAGATGGCAAAAATAAGCTGCTACTACCTGGTTTTTTCAACGCCCACACCCACTCATCAGAGATGTGGCAACGGGGAATCATGTCAGTTTTGCCTTTAGAATTATGGTTGGGGGAACTGTATGATTTTGCCCCTCTCGACACTGAACAGGTTTATCTCAGCGCCTTGGGTACTGCGGTAGAAACCTTACTTTCTGGGGGTACGAGTGTAGTAGATCACCTAGTGTTAATTCCCGGACTTGAGTTAGAAACGATCGCCACTGCAACCCGCGCTTACAGAGAAGTTGGGATTCGCGCCTTTATCGCCCCCTTAATTCAAGATGAATCCCTTAGTGCAGGTATTCCATCTGGAGAATCAGCAAGAACTCATGAACCTTATCATCGCTCAACGGCGGCAACATTGGAAATTATCGAAGAGGCGGTGAGACAGTTTCATCGCCCAGATGAAGGTGTAAATATTTTGGTTGCACCAACGGGAATACAATTGTGTACTGATGCTTTATTTGCAGGATGTATCGAGTTAAGCGATCGCTATAATCTTTGTCGTCACTCCCATTTACTGGAAACTAGGGCACAGGAAAAGCTCGCTCAAGAAAAGTACGGTTGTACTGCCGTGGAACATTTGAAAAGAATCGGGTTTTTGAGCGATCGCACAACTCTAGCTCATTGTGTTTGGTTGAATGATGCTGATATAGATATTCTCGCCGAAACTCAATCTACAGTTGTTCATAATCCCTTAAGTAATTTACGTTTAGGTAGTGGCATCGCCCCTATTTTAAAATATCGTCAAGCTGGAGTAAATGTAACTTTTGGTTGTGATGGTGCTTCAAGTAATGACTCTCAAGATTTGTTAGAAGCCATTAAAATTGGTTCGATCTTACATAACGTTACAGACATAGATTATCAGTACTGGATTACACCCAGACAAGCAGTAGAGATGGCATCTTTAGGAGGTGCAAAAGGATTGAATCTTACAGATAATCTCGGTTCTCTCAGTGTGGGCAAACAAGCAGATTTAGTACTTTATGACCTCACCCATTTATCATTACTGCCACGTACAGATCCGATTGGTTTATTAGTTTTAGGTCGTCCTAGTAATGTTGTAGATAGTGTTTGGGTAAATGGTAAGCAAATTGTTGCTGATGGGAAAGTTAGCACAATTAACGTTGATGAATTGCGGCAAGAACTATTTAACCGCAGTCAATGGGAGACAAAACGCAAGTCTGAAACCGTCGCGCAAATTGAAGCACATTATCGCACAGTTATGGGGTTGTGAAAGACAAGTATACACAAGAGACACTATAAAATAGTAACAAATTGTTAAGCTTAGGACATCATGCGGAGTAAGCATGAAATTATCACTTAGTGATTTAAAAAGTCTCTTTCACTACATCAAGTACAGTAAGTACTTATTCTAGTTAGGTTTGGTGACTATTATTAAGTAGTGGCAACAGGCTAACACTGTATTCGTTGAACATTTTAAAATAATTGGGTATTTGAGCGATGTCTACGACGGGCTACGGCTATGCACAACACTTGCTCATTGTGTTTAGGTTAGAGTCAATGATGTCGTCAGGCATGAGAGTTTGATGAATAAAGAGGGGTGATCGGTGTTAGCTTTAAGAGCAAAGCGTTGCGTGAGAGCAATTCACTATGTCATCAACAGCAATTACCACCGTAATCAAAATGATGGAGTCTTTACCCATTGAGGTACAAGATCGAATTGCAGAGCATCTGCGGGAATACATTGATGATCTACAAGATGAAATCATATGGAATGAATCGTTCCAGAGAACACAATCAAAACTTATTGCTGCTGCAAAACTTGCCAAACAAGAAATTGCAGAGGGACAAGCCACTGCAATGAACTACGACCAGCTATGAAGTCAGCAGTACTTCCTTCCTTCTGGTCTGAGTATCGACAGTTGAACAGCGAAATTAGGCAAAGTGCCAGGAAAGCATATCGGCTGTGGGCAGAAAATCCATTTCACCCGTCTTTACATTTCAAGTGCATCAACAGTCAGGAGGGGATTTGGTCAGTGAGGGTAACGCGAGGCTATCGAGCGCTTGGAGTTTTGGAAGGAGACATAGTGACATGGTTTTGGATCGGTAGTCATGACAATTATGAGCGTTTCTTTGGGTGAGTCTGTATATTTAGATAGCTGCTGATTGCTGTGTTTGCTAGAATATCGCGCAGAGGTTGAATGCCAAAGGAACTAGCTCTATGCCAATTGTCATTATCCTTAGCCCAGAATTAGAAGCATTACTACGCAACAAAGCTGCTCGGCAAGATCGAGATGTTAGTCTTGTAGCGTCTGAGTTGCTTACCAGTGTCCTAGAGTGGGAAGTACAAGAATCAGAGGCAGCTATAAAGGGGATTCAACAAGGATTAGATGATTTCGAGGCACGACAGTTCCGGTCTTTTCATGAGTTTGCCCAAGAACAGCGTCGCAAGTATAATCTGCTAGCTGATTCATGAAATATCGCAGCAGTTATCTTAGTCGCTATGTCGTTGTGTGTATCTTTAGATAGTGAGTAATTTTCAGGATTGGTTCTGGGAAATTAATGAGTGCGGCCAAGGGCCTCATTACTATTTCAACGCTACTTTTGCTCCATCTGATGCTGAACAGCTTGCTGCTTTGGTGCGCCAGCATCCACTGTCTGGTTTTGAACACTGCCATTTTGTTGGCAAATTAATTAATGCACCATGTGGAGATGCTAATACTCCAGGTTCTTACGATTTGTATGTTGACCAGAGCAACTATGCTGAAGTTATGTTGGGTATACAAAGAGATGAACCTATAGTTACTGTTGCACACTATACCTGGCAAATCATTGGTGTTTGCGATCGCAAATTTGGCATTGAGTGTGGTTATGGTGGGATAACTGGCAGACATAATCAAGCTGACACCTCACTGATTATGGCACTGGCGCAGTCACCAGAACTCACTTTAGTTGATTGGAGAGTCGTTTCTGGGGGAGACGGTTACTCATCGGTGTTTTTTAGAACTGGCACATCAGCCGCAGAACTGCTTGCTTACTTGCAGATGAGGCCGGAAAAGCCTGACTTTGTGCAAATAGAAAGAGAGTTACGTCTAGCTTTATCAGATCCTGCATTGTCTAAAATTTATCGCTTGGGCGAGTGCAAAATCAATGGCTGGCAGATGCAAGTGGTCGTCTTGCATAATATTGAAAAAATCACAAGCAGCTATGGTAGCGAAGGATGGGACATGACACCACACGTTACCAAGCTTGACAAAATCGCTCAAACTGTTAGCGATAAGTGCAAGGTTCCGAGTTGTGCAGGGGGTGCAGCACATGCGCCAGATGATTTCTACACACTCATTGGTAGCCATCTCAGCTTTGGCTACCCACAGAAAATAGGGTAATTTTAGAGACAATTTGCAAAGCAATGTGAATAAATAAATGCTTGCAACCCATCAGGGTTTTCTCTAAGGCTTGGGAGATAATTTTTTGACATCCTCCCCGCCGTAAACGGTCGGGGATTCCAAAGATCACTCTTTGGGTTTCCTCTTTCCACGACTCGGCTTACATTGAGGAGTTTCCCCACCAATACAGAGGTCGATATCTCCAGAGGCGTTAAGCGTTCCCGTGTGCCCCACGGTACGTAGTCCAAGCTCAAGTATGTTCCGAGCAGCGTTCCAGTCTCTATGCAGCACAAACCCGCAATGGTGACATTTATGAGTTCTTGTACTCAAAGACTTCTTGACGACTTCCCCGCAACTAGAGCAATTGGCGCTGGTGTAGTGGGGTGGAACAGCAACCGTTGCCACTCCAAACACCTTGCCGAAATACTCCAACCAATCTCGGAAAGCCGACCATGCTGCGTCAGTTATAGACTTAGACAGCTTTTTGTTTTTGACCATGTTCCTCACCATCAAATCCTCATAAGCAACCAAGTCGTTAGACTGGATAACGCATCTTGCCAACTTCACAGCAAAATCTTTACGCTGCCTACTTACTTTGAGGTGTTTTCTGCTCAAGCGATTGCGGCGCTTGACTCTATTCTTAGAACCCTTCTTAGTCTTAGAAAGTTTACGCCCAAGACGTTTGAGGGCTTTTTCGGACTTTCTGAGGTGTCGGGGATTCTCAATTGTTTGCCCATCCGAATCAGTGTAGAAATGGGTCAAACCGACATCCAACCCAATGGTTTTACCTGTTGGCTCTCGTTTTTCAATCCGCTCAATATCAAGACAAAACTGAGCGTAGTACCCATCAGCGCGGCGAACAACTCGAACTCGCTTAATCTGATTCAACTGGTAGAAATGCAAATCACGGGTTCCCCACAATCGGAAACTTCCTGCCTTGAAACCATCAGTAAAAGTGATAGTTTGTCTATTCTCCGAAAGCTTATAGCCTGTGGTTTTGTACTCCACAGAACCATGAGTCTGATGCTTCTTAAAGCGCGGAAAGCCCGTTTTGGCTACATTCTTCTTGCAATTGTCATAGAACCGAGTGATTGCAGACCAAGCCCGTTCAGCACTGGCTTGACGAGCCATCGAATTGAGGTTATTAGCAAAGGGAAAGTCAGAAGCGAGAACAGCGCAATAAGCGCTCAGTTCATACTTGCCAACTCCCTTGTTCTCCATCCAGTAGCGAAGGCAAGAATTTCGGATAAAACGAGCAGTCCGAATTGCTTCATCAAGCTTTTCGTACTGCTCATTACTACCCTTAAGTTTTGCCTCGAATACAAGCATGGTTACGCTATTACACCTAGCGTAATTATATCATAATTATGAGCAATAATCATGAAAAAGCCGTCGTAGAACGACGGGGCTTTAGACCCATTAATTCCGGTAACAAGATATGAATTTGCGATCGCTAATTTCTTGTTTACAGCATCAAAACTCTAGTAATTGACTACAAAGCCACAAAACAAGGCAGATTTTTGTGTATGCTTTGTGTCCAAGTGCCTTAGCGATACCTTTTTGGGAGTGAACATGGAACGCGCCATCTCTGCGTTGGGAATCTTAGTTTTTATCGGTATATCCTACGCTTTTTCGGTTAATCGTCAAGCGGTGCGTTGGCGCGTAGTGGCGTGGGGGTTGGGATTAGAATTTGCATTGGCAATCGTGATTCTTAAAACTCCTTGGGGTTTGACTGTGTTTAAATTTCTGGGAGATTTTGTCAGCAAATTTTTAGCATTTTCTGATGTTGGTGCCAAATTTGTCTTTGGAGAAAATTTTAAGGATCATTTCTTTGCCTTCCAAGTGCTGCCGACAATTATCTTTTTCTCTGCCTTTATCAGTGTCTTATATTACTACGGCATTTTACAGCGATTGGTAAATGTGATGGCGTGGGTAATGATGAAGACGTTGAAAACATCGGGTTCTGAATCTTTATCCTGTGCAGGTAACATCTTTTTAGGGCCAACAGAGTCAGCACTGATGGTTAAACCTTATATAGCGAAGATGACGCAATCAGAACTTCATGCCGTAATGACGGGTGGTTTTGCCACAATTGCAGGTGGAGTACTAGGGGCATATCTTTCTTTTGGCATACCAGCAGAACACCTAATTGCTGCTTTTTTTATGACTGCTCCCACATCATTGGTAGTATCAAAATTGCTGTATCCAGAAACAGAAGTATCAGAGACGCTTGGTGAAGTAAAGGCAGATGTAAAAACCAATTATGTAAATGCAATTGATGCTGCTACAGCCGGAGCAATTGATGGCGTGAAGCTAGCGGTTAATGTTGGGGTAATAATTATCGCCTTTTTAGGATTATTGGCTGCTTTAAATGCACTGATGGGATGGTTGGGGGCATTTGTGGGTTTACCGCAACTCTCATTACAGTTGATTTTGTCTATTTTTATGGCTCCCGTAGCGTGGTTAATGGGCGTACCTTGGGCTGATTGTCAGCAAGTGGGGGCTTTGTTGGGTACAAAAACAATTCTCAATGAGTTTATTGCTTTTTTAGATTTGAAGGCATTAATTGAAAGTGGTAAAATTTCCCAACGTGCAGTAATTATTGCGACTTATGCCTTATGTAACTTTGCAAATATAGGTTCAATTGGCATTACCATTGGCGGGATTACTGGGATAGCACCTAATCGCCAACATGATTTAGCTCGCATGGGCGTAAGGTCAATGATTGGCGGCTCGTTAGCGGGTTTTATCACTGCTTGCATTGCTGGGATGCTGATTTGAAGAAGAAATTAGGAGTAAGACTAAAATCGCTCCAAACTAGTTTTAGCACCCCGCCACCCGTGGAAAATTGGCATAGTAAACAATCCCCACGCTAAACCCGTAATCAACCCAAAAGGTGTAACTAGATAATTATTAAAACTCCACAAACCGAAAATTTGTGCTGCCAATTCTAAAGGATAAGCCATCATCAGCACACTGGCGATCGCCATGCCACTCCATCCATACTGACTTAACCAGTAAAATCCTTTACCACCAGTTAACCCATATAGCAGGCGAGTAATCAGCAAACCCGTGACAGTGCCGTAACAGCGCATACACACAGCCATAATATATGGTGGTGCCAAATCTAACCCCATAGTTGGTTGCGGACATACATGATTACCCATGAAATAAATGATGTCCGCAATCCCAGGAAGCAAAGACACTCCAGACGCAGCCAGAAAAGGAGCAATTGGCGGGCCAAAAACCATCCCTACTAACAAGAAATCAGCAATCAAACTTACCCAATTAACCTGAAACTGTTCCCTGAAAGCTACTCTTGTCATTTCCTTTCTTCGCGCCCTTTGCGCCTTCGCGGTACCCTACGGGAAGCCGTTTTACGTCTACGTTTTCCTAACCTACCTTATTAACATAGGGACTTGTCAACTTATCCAACTGCTGAATCAACAGACTCAGGAACAATCCCACATCTGTCACCACACCCACCGATTCTACAGAACCGCGATCGCTTAATTTAGTCACCACAGCTGGATTAATATCCACACACACCATCTTCACCCCCGCCGGAGTCATGTTTCCCACGCCAATGGAGTGCAGCATTGATGACAGCATCAAAATCATTTCCGCACCTTCTAGGTGTTTAGCATATTCCTCCTGTGCCTGAATCAAATCCATTTGGGTATCAGGTAAAGGCCCGTCATCCCGAATCGATCCCGCAAGCACAAAAGGTACATTATTCTGGACGCACTCATACATCACGCCACTCTTAATTGCCCCCGCCTGCACAGCTTTGGAAATGCTGCCATAACGACGGATACTATTAATTACCTTCAGGTGATGGCGGTGTCCACCACGAACGGCGATACCCCGCTTCATGTCCACACCCAAGGAAGTGCCCATGATATTTTGCTCGATGTCGTGAACTGCGATCGCATTTCCACCCAGCAGCGCTTGTACATATCCTTCTCGAACCAGTTGGGCCAAGTGTTCGCCGCCACCAGTGTGAATCACTACGGGACCAGCCGTGACAACTACCTTACCACCAGCATCGCGGATTTTCCGTAATTCCCAAGCTACTTGTTCAACCACCAATTCCACGCGCCGTTCGCTGGAAACGCCCGCCGACATGAAGCTGAATTCTTGGGTGCTGCGTTGTTCGCGCGATTCCGTTTTGCGAATAGTACGGATACCTAGTACATCTACAATTACTCGTTCGCCAACTTCTAAATCTCGTAGTATTTTACACCTAGCTACTAAACCAGAGGGGGTTTGAGTAATTGCGATCGCGCCATCCATGCGCTGATTTTCTACCTTGATCCACTGCCCATTAATTCGGACTTCGGTAGGATAAATAGTACTAACGTAGAAATCATCAGGCGCTACACCATCTTGGATCACAGGTTCCAAGATTGCGTCTCGCTCATCATGGGGTAAATCTACTGCACCCAAATCAATCAATAGAGAGATGATTTCTTCCATCACCTCATGAGATGGTGCTGATACCTTCACTTCGGCGGCGGAGGTACTTTGCCGTTGTTCTCCCAAGTTGAAATTCAGAACTTGGAAGCTTCCCCCAGCATCTATAATCAAATCCAAGGCGCGGTTAATTAAGCCAGCATCCAGCAAATGTCCTTCCATACGAATGACACGGCTTTCTACCGAGACATTGGCATGAATTTCATCCCTAACTGGTTCCGTTACCCGCAAGGTTAAACATTTAGCTGCACCACCAGCTTTGAGAAATTCCGTTAGCGGTGTTTCCAGCACTTGGAAACCCACTTCTGCAAGGCGGGTTTTCAAAGCTTCACTCGCTTTGTTCATGATCACAATGCTGTCCACATTCACCGTATTACAAGCGAAGTTGACTGCATCGGCTTCAGCAATTGCAATTCGCTTTTCTGGTGCGACTCGCATTTCAATTAAGCGGTTGGAGTAAGAATCAAAAGCGCCTGGATAGTACAGCAAATAGCCATTTGCTAACGGACAAAAACAGGTATCCAAGTGATAGAAACGTTCGTCTATGAGTCGCAAAGAGAGAACCTCAATATCCAGCCATTTAGCTAGATAAGGGTGAGAATCTAATTCTGAACGGAAACCGTATCCCGCCCATAACCAGCGCCCTTCTCGATCTAAGAGTGCATCTCCTGCACCTTCAAAGGGCAAATCTTTAGGTAGTTCATTAACTATATAACCATTTTCTTCAAACCATTGTTTGAAGAAAGGTTCCTCTCCCTGACGTTCTTTATGTAAAAAGCGACTGAGTACGACATTTTCCCCCAGTACCAAACCAGCGTTGGCGGTAAAAACTAAATCAGGCCAACCTTTTTGGGGTGGTACTAAGTCTACAATGGCGTGTTGTTTAAGGATCTGGTGTAATCCCTGCCACTGTTCCACGGCGCGATCGCGCGATGATTTGTGAATATTCCCTTCCATCCAGGGGTTAATCACATAGTCTACATCGTAGTGGTCAGGAGGACACATCAAAAAGCGAATACGGGGAGTCATAAAAAATCTTACAAGCGTTTTATATGCTACTATACTAAGGGCCTATTTTGGGATACAAATTTTGATTTCCTGACATTTGGCGCAAATCTACTACTACAGCTTCTATCTTTGTGATAGTTGAAAGCTTTACAAAGGCTTCGTCCTTAATTCTATTACTGGAAGATGGTAATAAGTAGAGTAGGTGGCAAAATTAGGATAGTTTTGGCGGACTTAAATGTTTCAGTAGTACTAAGTGAGTCTACTTTTAGCAAAGATGTGGAGGCTTTAAACAAACGTTAACCTATTCTTTGGTTTAAATCCTACTCAAAGGTATATTTATAATATCTTAATATTAGCTTTATTAAATATTTTTATTTTTCACACAAGTATTTTACATCTACGCTACAAGTATTATGTAGAAATCCTATTTGATTTTTGCAAAGTAAAGTACGAGTTAAAGAACCTTCTTTCCTCTTGACTATTACCTCTTGCGCTGCGCTTGTCTGCGACACGCTCCGCGAACGCGCACCACGCAAATAAATTTCAAAAATCAAAGCAGACTGCTATGTATCTATAGGGAGCATCCCAATTTTTTAAAAATTCACGAAACTGAGACACAAACTCTTTATAAATGTCTTCCCTTTGCGGAAATCCAGTTCTCTACGAAACCTGCGCGTAGGTTGCTTCGACCTAAGAGTATACAGTACACTTATCCATTCTCTTATTCCTGTTCTAATGCAGCGCAATAGTAAATTTAAAAATCTAGGATGCTCCGTATCCATATTTCTATATTATTTAATTTATACTATAAAACAACAGATAACCAATTGCATTTAGTATGATATCTTGTTGCTAAAATCTGCAAAATTTTTAAAGTTCATTCTATGGATAGAGGATACTTTTGGCTCATATATTTATAAACAATTTCTTTGACACTAATTGAGTGTTAAGTTTTGAGAGGATATCTAGATATTTACTGTCGGTTTTATATCTAAGATGTTCAAAACAAATAGTAAAAAAAGGAAAATAAAAATATTTGGAAGTTTTGTTATTAGTTTGATAGCTGAATATTAAACCTAGTCTACCTTTAGAACTGTAGTTTTGTAGGTTGGGTGCAGCGATAGTGTAACCCAACATAAATATATCTTTTAAAAAACTCTAGTTTTCAACATAGATGAGGTTTATGTGTTTATGTGTTAAATTCTAATAAATTATTTACTGGATACAAATATTTTATTCGAGTGATTATTAATACTTGTTATAGTAGGTTGCAAAAACTTCAATTTGCAATTTATAGCTTAACCTGAGAGGTTGTTTGAAAAGTGATGAGACTCAATTTCTTGGTTGAAAAGCATAAATAAAATATTTGTAGCGTTTTTAGACTAAGTAAGTTGGCGTTAGAAAAACCAAGTATGTTACGAAACGTAAATATGCTTAAAATCCTTACTAATGAACAATTACAAAGGACAGCCTTAGCCAGTTAGCTTTAATTTCGCCGACCTACTTAACATAAAAACCAAAATATCTGCCATAACCTTTTATTGCGATAAGAATAAAATTCTATCCCCGTTCATTCATGCTTTGAGGAGATCGAGAACTACATGAGAAAGCAATTGTCAAAAAGCTGGCTTACTTCTCTATTTTGGTTACGTTTTTTAATCATAATTCTATTAGTAATAGGTGTGTTTTTCCGTTTCGTCAATATTGACAAAAAAGTCTATTGGGGTGATGAAGTTTTCTCCTCATTACGCATATCGGGTTATATGCAGTCAGAAATGAATGAACAGTTAAGCAATGGTAGTTTGCTTACTATAAAAGATTTGAGTAAATACCAATATCCCAATTCTGAAAAAAATACAATTGATACAATTAAAGGGATTATTGTAGAAGACTCACAGATTTTGCCGCTATACATTTTAATGACTAGGTTTTGGGTACAACACTTTGGTGATTCTATAGCAGCGGTAAGAAGTTTTTCGGCATTCATTAGTCTGTTCACTTTTCCCTTTATTTATTTGCTATGTGAAGAATTATTTGGGTCTTCACTAATCGGGTGGATGGCCATCGCTTTGGTAGCTGTTTCACCTGTTGAGGTCGTGTATGCACAAGAAGCACGAGCATACAGTTTATGGATAGTAGCCATCTTAATGTCGAGCTTCGCTATGCTGCGAGCCATGCGTCTTAAAACAAAGGTTAGTTGGTGGATTTATTCAGCAACATTAGTAGTAGGGTTTTATACTCATATATTTTTTGCCTTGGTTGCTCTTGCACAGGGAATTTATGTAATTACAATCGAACGCTTTCGATGGAGTAAAACCACAATTGATTACCTAATTTCACTCTTTGCAGGGTTTATAACTTTTGTACCTTGGCTTTGGATTATTATTACCAACCCTCAGCCACAAGCAGTAGATTGGGCAAATGTTAAACAAACGTTCTTTGGATCAGTTGAAAGATGGGCTGGTATCTTGAGCCGCGCGTTTCTTGATTTGGGTATTAGTCCTAGTGATTCAGGAAAAATTAAGTTTGCATTAATTCCATTTGTTATAATTATTTTTGCTCTAATTTTATACTCAATTTATATTCTTTGTCGAAGCACACCTAAAAAAGTTTGGTTATTTGTCTTAACCTTGATTGGATCGCTAGGGCTTCCCCTATTCATATTGGATTTTGTCTTTCAAAAGCGCTACGCTACTACTCGATATACCCTTCCCTTAACTTTAGGTATACAATTAGCTGTTGCTTACTTACTTACTACTAAATTAACTTCTATTTCTCCTAAAGTGTGGCAAAGAAAGCTGTGGCTACTTGTTGTATTTATGATAATTACGAGCGGAGTGATATCTTGTAGTCTCAACTCGCAAGCTAAGATTTGGTGGAATCAATTCCCTGAAAAATACCAAGAATATCCGAAAATAGCTAACATTGTTAGTCAAGGTAATCAACCGCTTTTAATTAGTGATGGTGGCATAATTCCATCAATTCAAATGCTTGGTCATTTAGTTGATCCCAAGGTGCAGTTTCAAATTGTCAAAAAGAATAGCTTACCCGAAGTTACTAATGGTTTTACTGACATATTCTTGTTCAATTCCTCTGATTATTTAAAAGCGGGAATTGAGAAAATTTATAACTCAAAGTTACAGCAGATAAACTACTTACTGTGGAAAGTAACAAAATCCACCTAAACCAAGGAAACGATCGCACCTAGGCTTTAAAAGCAGACGGTTAGTATTTGAATATCGTTACTAGGTTAAAAGTTAACATCAATTAGCCTAATAAGTGGCACAATTAGAACCAAAATATACTTTAATTGAAATCTACTGAAAGTATATACTGATACTGCTGCCGCTTATGTCATCGCCCCTTGAGCGCCCGCTAAAATTTGAAATTAGACTGCCATCGTCACATCCTCAGTTACTAGAAGGACTAGATATATGGCTACGTTTAGGTTTAATATCCGATACCCAAGTTAGGCAGCTATGCCAAGAGTTTCTGGTGTGTTCGGTCGTGTTGCCACTCCAGCCTGAAGCTAAAACAAAGGTGGTTTTTTTAACTTCTGATCCCGTGCAGGAGTTACCCGTAGCAGCTTTACAATCTAGCCGCCGTAGACAACAACAAAAAACTGTCGAACCCAACTTTGTCAGTACAATGTTGCAGTCCTTGGGGGCAGAACTGAGTGTACGCTGGCTGCTTTTTCTAGGGGTATTTCTGGTAGTGGTATCCTCTGGGGTACTGGCTGCGAGTCAGTGGGAAAGGTTTCCTGCTTCGGGACAGTATGGAGTTTTATTTGCTTATACTCTGAGTTTTTGGGGATTAAGCTTTTGGGCGACTAGACAAAACAACCTGAGATTGACGGCTCAAACTTTGCTGATTGTCACCCTTTTGTTAGTTCCAGTAAACTTTTGGGCAATGGATAGCTTTCAATTGTGGCAAAATCCTCTAGATTTGGTTGCAGTTGCGATCGCCTGGACTACCCTCACTGCTATAACTGTTTTACTCTCCAAAAATCGGACTATTTTTACTAATTTACGTACTGGCAAATTACCTATAGCCAATATTCTGGGGTTGAGTTATCTGCATTTGGGTTGGCAATTGCCAGGATTCCCCTTAATTGCCGTCTATGTGGCAATGATTGGCACAACTATAATTACTATTTATCACAATTACCAACAGCCTAATATTCTCAGTGAGGAAGATAGAAGCGATGTCTACGACGGGCTACGCCTACGCCGCAGTTTAAGTATAAGTTTACCTGCTGCTGTAATTATTTATGCTTTGATAGTGCTGCTAGTGCGGGCGATTTTTGTTGCTGGGGTAAATGTCACTCAGTTGGGATTAGCTATTGGCATTTGCGGCTGGCTAGTCACTTGGTTAGTACAGGAGAGGCTAGGGGGCAGGGGGCAGGGGAGCAGGGAGCAGGAGAGCAGGGGAGCAGGGGAAGCAGGGGAGCAGGGAGCAGGGGGAGCAGAGGAAGTAACTGTAATATACCCCTCATCTCTCTTTCTCTGGGAAAAACTTGGTGGGATTCTACTGTTTTTGGGTTGGCTGGTTTCGGTAGTAAATTATCCTTGGCAAGCAATAGCTGTAAGTGGTTTAGGTTTGTGGTTTGTGGGAAGTCGCTTGCGGCGGCACAGTTTAAAGCTAGACTTCGCTGCGGTTTTCGTCATCGGTTTACAGACGATTTGGCTAGGTTGGCGATTAGTACCTGATAGCTTACAGAAATTAGCGATCGCAACTGGTACTCAACTCACAAATTCTCAAAATGAACCTTGGGCTTTGCTGGGTGTAGCTTTATTTCCCTACATAATTTTGATGGTGGCGCTTACAGATAGTCTACATCGCACCGAAAAGCGAGAATTAGCTAAATTTGGCGAACTGCTCACCCTCTTACTGGGAGCTTTTTTAACAACGATCGCGATTGTCAATCCTGTATTGCGATCGCTAAATCTGTTATTTTCTACCATAACTCTGGTATTCGTAACTCAACGCCGTTCCTCCGCATCCCTTCCTCTGGTATATCTAACTCACATCATCGGGGTGCTGACATTTTGCTCTACCATTCATTGGCTGGCACCAACCCTGAGTCAACAAGTCTGGGCAAGTATTTTATTAGCTCTGATGGTTGCAGAATGGCGATTTAGCGTAGAAGAAGGAGTCTGGCAACGTAGTGCATGGGATATCGGTTTAGGGCTAGCTGCCGCTAGTTTTTTTCTATTGTGGATGAATGCAGAATCATCTTGGTATGGTGTCGCTGATAGCCAAGCTTATTTGGGAGCCTTATGGCTAGTTACGCCTATAGCTCTCACGGGTGTTGCAAATTGCACAATTACAGAACGTCGGACTACTACCCGTTACTTGAGTGTCTTGGCTGTGGGAGTTGCCCAGCTACTTACTCTACAGTTACCAGGAACCAGATTAATCGGTTTGGCAGTAGGTACAGGGCTAATGTTCGTAAATACGCGCTATTTACGAAACCAACTATCTGCGGTAATTACAGAAGGATTTGCTCTAAGTTTCATCGTGGCGCTGCTGTGGACGGGTGTACCTGGTTTACCTCACCTCGTTCTCGGAGGTTGGTTTCTCGTAGGCGCGATCGCCATCCTAATTCTATGGTTAGCTAGGACAGTTTTGAGCCGACGCGGAAACGAATTAGCACTTAATTATGCAGCCGCCAGTGATAAATGGGCGATCGCATTGTGTGCTTTTGAGTTGTTGAGTTTGACACTACACTCAGTGCTGATTTACTCAGGGTTTATCACTTCGGGATTTTTGTACTTAGCTGCCACTTTAATCACCTTGACAGCTATTGTTTATCGCAGTTGGCGAGAACCGACAAATTGGGCATTTTATGGCATCGGGTGGTCTTTAGAATTGTTAATTACCCAAGTGTTGGGATTTGGGGAACGCTCAACTGTTAAAATTGCGATCGCAAATATCGCTTTAGGTTTAATCACTCAACTTGTCGGAGAGTGGTGGCGGCGACGACATCAATTAGAAAAACTTCCTAGCAGCCTTCACATTTTGCCCTTAATTTATGGTGCATTCAGTGTGTTGCTGCGTTTGAACACCTTCACCGAGTGGACTGGTTTATATTCCTTGGGTGTAGCTTTAATCATAATTGGCGTAGGGCGACGGCACGAGAACTTTAAACCCCTGCTGTACTTAGGAATTATTGGCATATCAATTTCTGCTTATGAACTTTTGTTCTATCAAATGTTACAAGCTTCAGGAGGAGCATTAGGTGATGGATTGATTGCCATGTCTGCCCTTGGTGCCAGTATCATGTATGCTTACCGGATTTTGTCACCTTGGCTGGTAAATTACTTACGCCTAACTCCCCAAGAATTGAAAAGAATTGCCCATATTCATTGGGCTTGGAGTAGCTGCTTATTAATGGCTGCCATTCCTCTTCCCATTGGAATTAACCGTTTGGTGGGATTAGCAACAGGGGTATTTTTGATTCGTTATGCCATCTTTCAAGGACGAAATTCGCGCACTTCCCCCAGCATTTTGGGAAGAATCACCATAGCCGAAATGTGGGTTTACCTTGGCTTATTAGAGGTAGCCAGTATGAGGGTTTATTGGCGCGAGACAGCAGTGGGAAAATTTTGGGCTGGGCCGTTAGTTCCTTGGAACGGTGCGATCGCTTGTGTGGTAGCCTATTTTCTGTATATCCTACCTTGGGAAAGTTGGGGTTGGTCTAAAAAACCTTGGCAGCAAGCCGCCTACATCATACCACTGATAATTTTGTGGGAAACGAGGCTGCAAACTTATCCCATTACCTTGGTACTCGCAGCTGGATTCTACATCTTCCTCGCAAAGATTGGTAAAAACATCCGTTTTACATATATTAGTGTGGCGTTGATTGATTGGGCAGTTTACCGATGGTTTGATTCCTTACGCCTGACTGATATTTTATGGTATGTAACGCCAATTGGATTATCACTGCTTTATATTGCTCAAGTAGATACCCAACTGAGGCTACCAGAGTACAAAACACCTCGCCATATTTTGAGATTGCTAGGTAGTGGTTTAATTTGTGGATGGGCAATTTTATTTAATCAAAACACAGCCTGGATACCTGGAATTTTCAGCCTCATCGCCATTTTTGCCGGATTAGCTTTGCGAGTGCGGGCTTTTCTCTACATTGGTACAGCCACTTTTTTAATTACTACAATCTATCAATCGGTAATTTTTAGTTTGCAGTATTCCTTTTTAAAATGGGTTGTTGGCTTACTAGTTGGCATCCTGCTGATTTATATTGCTGCCAACTTTGAAACCCGTCGCACTCAAATAACTTCTTTAATTCGTAGCGCCATTGATGAATTTCAAACATGGCAATAGAGAGAGGAATGAATGGCACTAGTTATAAGACACAGCCCTTTCCCTGAATGCTTCTCAGCCTTTGGGCTTATGTTAGTGCCATTCCAATACTACTCGGGTTTTGCATTTTCAACTCAGAATTTGGTTTGGGGAAAAGGTTAAAGGATAAGGGTTAAAGGTTTTTTATTTCCCTTTTCCCCTTCCCCTTTCCCCCAAAATCCGACAAGTATTGAGTGCCATTCGGGGCAAAGAGTTTTTATTGAAGTCTAAGAGGCTGTAGACTGTAACTTTTCTAATCGTGCCAGCACTTCTGAACTATGAACAGTTGGGTTGACTTTGACAAAAGTCTCGCGCAAAACACCTTGAGGATCAATGATAAAACTATGGCGCATAGATAAGAAGCCGAGCCACGAACCGTAAGCTTTACTCACTGAACCATCAGTGTCAGCTAAAAGTGGGAATTTTAGCCCTTCAGAATCACAAAATTTGGCGTGAGAATCAATATCATCAGCGCTTACGCCAATAATCTGGGTATTTTTTTCGAGGTATTGGGGTAAGTCTTGCTGAAAACGGCGAGCCTCTATAGTACAACCAGAGGTGAAGTCTTTAGGATAAAAGTAAAGAACTAGCCACTTACCACGCAAATCAGAGAGGGAAATTTTGCCATCACCTGTGTTAGTTGGCAAAGTAAACTCTGGTGCAGGTTGATTAATTGCGGGAAGTTTACCACCAAGGGCATCAGCAGCAGGTATAAAGTTCAGCCAGCTGATAACAGAAATACAGCTGGCAAATAATATGTTTAAAAAAGTGCGGCGGGAAATCATGGTGCAAACCAGAATCACAACTTTACACAAGTTTACAATTCTTAGTCGCTCCAAATATTACTTAGAGTCAGATTCGCTAGGTTTATCTATGCTTTCGATGTATTGGCTATCTAAGAGAAAAGCTCCCCTAGTGAAGCGAATACCCCAATATCCACCAGGACGGCGGTCAAGGACTATACCTTCTTCGCCAATGTGAATAACATCAGGGGGGCGCAGCATGGGCATAGGTTCAGCAGTTTTGACGAAGGGTGGTAGTGCCACAACACGGACTTTACTACCAATTGCGAATTCTTGAGACATCTTAATCAAGCTAGGAGTTTTGATTAACTCATAACTCATAACTATCTTGAAAGTCTAGTAAATAGGGTATCTATCCTAGTGGCAAGCTTTACGGCTTCCTGTAGGGTATTGCCACTACGATGTAGTCTTTTCTGTCTAATGCGTAAGTATTAAAATAGGGAAAGGGAAAGGGGATGAAGTTTTTCCCCTTTCCACATCTTCTGCAAGAAGCTTGTTAATTTTTGACTATGGAAAATAAGGACTGAACATTAGTCAACGGTAAGTGCCATAGTAATTCTGGTTGCCAAGTATCTGGGTCAAATTGAGAATTACAACCGCGTTGGTACGCTTGCCAAAGTCTAGCCCAGCTAAATTGTTGTCGAGAATTTAGGCTTTTATGAATGACTCGTAGCAATCCTAATCCCAGCATCAAATTAGTAATACTAAATTTTGTTCCTAATAAAAATGCCTGTACTTCTGCTTCACCCATTAAGTCAGCACCATAGCCTGTAAGGATGTGAATCCCATCATGTAGTTGTTTACGACGGCTACCGGTGGTAAAGGGCTGGAAATTGTGTTCATTGAGGAAATCTGCCCAAGTTCTGCCAAAAGTGTCAGTAGGAAGGAAACGTAATTTTTCTATTTCTACAATTTGGGGAACATCTCGCCCTTGTGCTACAGCAATGCGATCGATTAAATCTAAAACCTGTTGCAGGCGAGGAGCGGTATTTGGAGAAGCGACCAAGGGTTGCATCATAATTTATTTTGGTTGAATGAGATGGACAGCATTGCCCATCTCAAAATTATTATTTTTTAAAAGATTATTATTGAGGATTACCTTGTTGACGACGCGAAGGAGCGTTTTGACGATATTGCTCTATTTTTTGGCGCTGTTCAGGGGTTAAGATTGCTTGAATCTGTTGTTTCTCAGATTCCCGAATTTGTCGCATTTGGGTTTTCTGTGCTTCAGTCAGATTTAAGTCAGCATAACCACCCTTTCCTCGACGTTGACCTGGTTGGCGTTGACCTTGACCTGTTTGCCCCTGAGCCTTACGCGCTTGCCACTCAGCCCGACGCGCTTGTTTAGCTGCTTCTAATTTTGCCTTTTGTTCTGGGGTCAAAACTGCTTCAAATTTGGCGCGGCTATCGCGACGAATTGCCTGAATTTGGGTTTTTTGGGTATCTGTCAAACCCAAGTCTTTCCAAGGGCCTCTTTCTTTTTGTGGAGTTTGTGCCAGTAACACGGGTGAAGGAGAGGCTGTTTGGGCATTAACAGCGAAGGAGGTTGCAGTTAAAGTTAGAGCGATCGCTCCAGCGACTAGCGATAATGCTTTGAGTTTCATTTCTTGTGGGTTTTTCCTGGTTGGTTGTCACCATCATAAGAACTTATCTTTACTAGTTACATGAGGAGAAAGTCATGGTTCTACCCATGACTTTAGTCATGATTGAATTTTGACAAATTTGATTAACAATAAATAGTTAGGTGGTAGGAGTATTTGGGAGGAGTTGGGAGTTATATATAAAATAATGAACATTTTTATAATAATTGATTTGTAAATCTTTCTTTAGCTTTATTGCATATTTTGGTGTAGCCCATATTTACTATTAATTCTTCACTTAACGAAAGATTTAAACCGTGAAATATACTACTCAAATTTTCAAAATTTTATAATTCTGTATTTTTAATTCACACTCCAAAATTTTAACTAATTTATAACTTGAGCCAAACAACAATGAATCATCCAATTCAAATTAAAAAACATCCTTTTCCATCTCTGCTTTATCTAGAATGGACACTACTGGCAATTACTGCATTAATAGCAGTTATACCACCTCCGTTACGGCGATTTCGTCCCAAGCTTCCAGAACTAACAATTTGTGGTTTATTTCCAGACTTATCAATTTGTAATTTCTTACCAGAACTATCAATTTATAGCTTGATTATTTTTGCCTTAATGGGTTTAAGATTACCCAAAAGCAATCAGACATCTAAGATAATATACACAGGCATTGAAATTTTATTGATTTTAATAACTGGACTTTTTGGTGAAAGATTTGCTCGCCTTTTTCCTTTCCTTTACATAATTTTAGTTACTCGTAGTTGCCTGATTTTTCAGTTAAATGGACGTTTATTCGTTACAAGTTTGTCATTTGCATTATTTTTAGTTACTATCCAACTAAAATATCAGTTATTCAATTTTCAAGCATCGCCACAGGCACAAGAGCGATATCGATTTTTAATTTTGAATTCGTCGCTGGTATTTGGTTTAAGTTTGGTTTTTGTGTTGTTGATGATGAATGCAGTATTGTCTGAACGTCAAAGTCGAGAAAAGCTAGCGATCGCTAATGAAAAACTCCGTGAATATGCGATGCGAATTGAAAATCAAGCTACCTTAGAAGAACGTAACCGCATCGCTCGTGAAATTCATGATTCATTAGGACATTCTCTCACTGCTTTAAATCTGCAATTAGAAACTGCTTTAAAACTATGGCAATCTAACCCAGGTAAGGCTGAGACATTTCTAGCAACAGCAAAGGAATTAGGTTCAAAAGCACTAAACGATGTCCGCCAATCTGTTTCTACTATGCGTTCTAATCCTTTACAAGAGCAATCTTTAGAACGTGCGATCGCTAGCCTTGCAGAAAATTTTCATCGTTTCAATGGCATTTTACCAATTTATCAAATTAACCTCGAATATCCTCTACCACCTGAAATCAACACTGCTATTTACCGAATTACTCAAGAATCTTTGACAAATATAACTAAATATGCTTACGCAACCGAGGTTAAACTGGAACTCGCTACGATCAGAGGAAATTTGCGATTGATAATTCAGGATAACGGCAGAGGTTTTGATTTAGGGCAAAATACTACTGGTTTTGGACTTCATAGTATGCGCGATCGCACTTTAGCGTTAGGAGGTGACTTTAATATTAATAGCACTCCTGGTTGTGGTTGCAAAATTACAGTTAATATTCCCTTAATGAGGTTGAGATGATGATTAAAGTATTGTTAGTAGATGATCAAGGTTTAATTCGTCAAGGATTAAGAGCCTTATTAGAATTAGAAGCAGATTTAGAGATCGTGGGAGAAGCAGAAAATGGTGAACAGGCGATTAATTTGGTTGCAGAATTTCAACCTGATGTAGTATTGCTAGATATCAGAATGCCTATTATGGATGGAGTTGCAGCGACGAAAGAAATTCAAAAACGTTTTCCCAAAACTAAAATTTTAGTACTGACGACTTTTGATGATGATGAATATGTATCAGCAGCATTAAAAAATGGGGCAATGGGTTATTTATTAAAAGATACGCCCTCAGAAGAATTAGCTGTTGCGATTCGTGCTGTTTATAAAGGATATACTCAATTAGGCCCAGGTATAGTTAAAAAGCTGTTAACTCAGTTTTCTAATGGTACACCAATCCATTCAACACCTGTACCATCTACTTTAACTGAACTTACTCCTAGAGAAAAAGAGGTTTTGCGGTTAATTGCTACAGGCGCTAGTAACCGAGAAATTGCTCAAGAACTCTATATTTCTGAGGGGACGGTAAAAAATCATGTGACAAATATTTTAAACACGTTGAATCTGCGCGATCGCACTCAAGCTGCGATTTGGGCAAATACATATTTATCCTATTTGAATTAGCCAACTTAAATAATTCGTAATTCGTAATTCGTAATTCGTAATTTTAGCCTTTAAATTAATTATATTAGCGGTATCAATACGGTTCGGTTAAGGTAAGAGACGCGATAAATCGCCGTCTCTACAAAGGACTGATTGTTGTAAAGACAGCGATTTATCGCGTCTTTGTTATCTAGGGCGATCGCTTCGCTACTGGATAATCTATTGTTCTGAATTCCCTTACTTTTTAACTAAAAAATATGCTGTAGCATAGTCAGGCAATTGGCTGATTTTCTGACCAAATTCTTTTTTATTATTAAATATACCTGCCAAAAAATCTAGCTGATAAAGATTGGGTAAAAAGGCTCCTCCTGTATCGGCAATTACTCCCATTCGCAGATGTTTGCGACCACCTTGAGTATGCTCAATTACGACCACTTTACCTAAACCAATATTCAAAACATCTCCAGCAAAAGTAACTCCGGGTTTGATAGAAATTTTTGCATCTATTTTATATCCATAGCCTTTAATAGCATCAACTTCTCTAAAATACCAATAACGTTTTTGTGCTGTTGCTTTCAATCCGCGAATATAAGACATTCCATTATTTCTGTCTACATTAAAAAATGCCTTATAACCATCTGTAAAATTAATTAGTATTGTTCCTTCCATAATTGCTTCTTCTAAGCCATTTCTTGTTAGATAAGCGAGACTGGTAACTTTTCCAAATTCTTTACCACCTGGTTCATAAATACCTGATAACACATCCTGCTTGGTGTATTTTGTATAGAATTTGTCGTTATTAGCGTTGTCTTTTAAGCTATAAATTGGTGTATTAAAATTAGAGGTTTTCTTACGAGAACCGGGATGAGTAAAGACAGCATATTTGGTAATTCGTAATTGTTTTTGCTGTTTATTTTTTGGGTTATAGGGAGACCATTTTATAACTCGAAAATTGGTATTAATAAAGTTAGGATCTTGCAAACGAGTAGCTCGGTTATTAGCGATATCCTCCTTTAAGACAGCAATCATGAAATTCAAAGTGTTGAGAACATCTGGTATAGTTACTCCTTGAGTCGCAAGCATTCCTGTACGGAGAATATCTGGGTCTTCTGAAGAGTAATCTTGAAAATATTTTCTAGTATTAACTAGAACAGTTAATAAATCTCCTTGATTGAAGTTAACCTTACTACTTGGCAGTTTTCCTGGGCTAACAACTTGGCTGCCATTAATACTAAATTTATATTTTTTGAACTCATCGACAACTGGATAGGGTGCAGATGCAGCTAGTAAATTTTGCTGAGATAAAAAAGCGTTTTGCTTATCGATAACTTCATCAGATATTTGTTGAGCAACAAAAGGATTTTGAAAATTTGCAGTAAGGGAAATCTGTGATTGAACTGGGGCAGAATTTTCTTGCTGAGTAAAGGGCTGATTTTGTTGGGCTAGCTGTTTATTTTTTGACTGAGTATATAGATGGCTACTAGCTAAACTGACAAATAATAAGGCAGCACAACCTACTGTGAAGCGAAATTTTGGGTTGGATAAGATATTCATAACTTGGAAATTAAATTTCTAATACTAAATAATCGACGTTATGTTTTTACCACCTCACGCACTAATTGCGCCAATTTTTCGGCACTATCGGGAACTGCGATCGCATGAGCATTTTCACCCATCTTTGCTAACTCTTGTGGTGACTGCAACAAATTCAACACATTACTTTGCAATACTTGCGCTGTCAACTCCGATTGTTTCAGGGTTAACGCCGCACCAGCTTTGGTAAATACATCTGCATTGTAAGATTGATGGTCTTCTGCGGCAAATGGGTAAGGGATCAAAATTGCTGGTGTTCCACACACTGCTAATTCTGTCAAGCTACCGGCACCAGAACGACTAATGGCAAGAGTTGCTCGTTGCAACAACGCCGCCATATTGTTGTAAAAAGGTAAGGCTATGTACTGTGGATGTTTGAGACTATCTGCTTCGGGATCGCGATCGCCAGTTAAATGTACTACATAAGCACCAGCATCAAACCAAGCCTTTGCAGATTCGCGCACTAACTTATTAACCGCAACTGCACCTTGGCTACCACCAAAGACAACAACTAAGGGAACACCATCAGGAATGGCTAAATCCAGGGGTGAGTTAATTTCTCCGTTGAGAAATTGCGATCGCACAGGAGTACCAACACAGACATTTTTGGCACGAGGCAAATACTTAGCAGCTACTTCAAACCCCAAGGCTACCGCACTACACCAAGGGCCAAAAAAGCGAGTTACTTTACCTGGTAAGGCGTTAGATTCGTGGAAAACCACGGGTAAACCGAGAGAACGTGCCGCAATGACAGCTGGCCCGGCAATGTAACCCCCAGTGGTAAACACCCCTTGAAAATTTCCCTGTTTGAGAATTCGTCTGACTTCTATAATCGAACCAGCGAGTTTAGCCAAAATGCGAATCGAAGAGAGTCCAAACCCTTGCTGAAACCCTTCAACTGCAATAGTATTCAAGGGATACTCTTTAGGGACAAGTTGAGTTTCCAGCCGATTGGGTACTCCCAGCCATTCGATTTGATAATCTGGAAGTTTTTCTGCCAGTGCGATCGCTGGAAACAAGTGTCCACCAGTCCCACTGGCAGCTATTAATAATCGTATCGGTGCGTTTGCCATCAAACCTCTACCGTTTAGCGTCTAGCTTAACTAAGATAAAACAATTTCCTGACTTTCTCTCATCAAATCAGTAAACTCTTGCCAATGACTAAAATTATTGCTGCTTTTGCAAAACGCCAACTCAAATTTCCAGCCAGTATTTGGCTGGTTTCGTTCCTGCTAACCCTTGGTTTAACAAGTGGTTGGCAACGCACTCAAGCGACGACACCACAGCAATTAGCCCAAACTGGTGCAGTTCAAAATGCACCAACCGATTTAAAAAACCTGTTGACACAAGTCGATGCAGCTGCCAGCAAGGGTGATGTCAAAGGAGTGTTGCAATTCTACAGCCCATCTTTCACTCATGGGGATGGATTAAACCTCCAAACCCTAGAAAAGTCTTTGGTTTCACTTTGGCAACGATATCCTAAATTACAATACAGTACCAAACTGCTATCTTCAAAATCTGAAGGCAATGGGATTATTGCCGAAACAGAAACGAAAATAACTGGCTTACCCTCCGGTAACGGGAATAATTTGGCTCTCGATGCCACAATTAAATCGCGTCAGCGCATTGAAAGCGGTAAAATTGTCCGCCAAGACATTTTGGCAGAACGCACCCAACTTACCTCTGGCAGCAAGCCACCCAAAATTGATATTAAATTACCACAACAGGTACAAGTTGGTCAGAAATATAATTTTGATGCGATCGTCCAAGAGCCACTTGGTGATGATTTTCTCCTAGGAACGGCGCTAGAGGAAACCATCCAACCAGAGAAATTTCTCAACCCCACACCCGTAGATTTGCAATTATTAACATCCGGTGGACTGTTTAAAACGGGACAAGCACCATCCACCCCTGGTAGTCAATGGGTTTCTGCTGTCATCCTGCGAGGTAACGGAATGACGATGGTAACTCAGCGTCTACAAGTGGTGAAAAAATAATCAGGAGTTAACGCGGTGTGCAACTTTCTTTCAAACCTAACCCCCAACCCCTTCCCTTCTAGGGCTACTTATCTCTTTGTGGGGGAGAAAAATAGAAGTGGGGTTCTAAGAATAAGTTGCACATTGCGTGAGTTAGGAGCTAGGAGCTAGGAGTTATAGACGACTGATGATAAATTATGAACTATGAAACTTGTGCTAATTCATAATTCATAACTATTAACTCCTCACTTCTAACTATCCTAATGACTTCCCTACAAAATCAAATCATTTTGATTACTGGCGCAAGTAGTGGTATTGGTACTGCTTGTGCGAAGATCTTCGCTGGTGCGGGTGCAAAACTAATCCTAGCGGCACGACGGTTAGAACGTTTGCAGCAGCTAGCAGATGCTCTTGTTAAAGAATTTGGTACTGAAATTCATTTATTACAGCTAGATGTGCGCGATCGCAACGCTGTCGAAGAAGCCATTTCTACTCTACCGCCTGCCTGGTCTGACATCGACATTCTGATTAATAATGCTGGTTTAAGTCGTGGTTTAGACAAGTTGCACGAAGGCAGCTTTCAAGACTGGGAAGACATGATTGATACTAACGTTAAGGGTTTACTTTATGTTTCCCGTTATGTTGTTCCGGGAATGGTGAGTCGCGATCGCGGCCATGTGGTAAATTTAGGTTCCATTGCCGGACATCAAACCTATCCCGGTGGCAATGTCTACTGTGCTACCAAAGCTGCTGTGAGAGCAATTTCTGAAGGTTTAAAACAAGACTTGTTGGGAACACGGGTACGTGTAACTTCCGTTGACCCTGGTATGGTGGAAACGGAATTTAGCAAGGTGCGGTTTCACGGAAATACTGAACGCGCTAAAACAGTCTACCAGGGAGTTACGCCACTGACAGCAGATGATGTGGCTGATGTGATATTTTTCTGTGTGACGCGATCGCCCCATGTCAATATTAACGAAGTTGTGCTGATGCCTGTTGACCAAGCTAGCGCTACGTTAGTCAATCGGCGAACAGAAAAGTAACCCAATTTAAGAAAATTAATTTCTAAACACTCCCACATATTTTGAAAATTTTACTACGCTCATTTCCAAAAAACCGTTGGTTATTTGATATTAGTAAAAATACTTTATTTAATGTATTTTTCTTTTTTCGTATGAAATTACCCTGCGAAATCCACCTTAAAAAGTACAAAATCTTGGGTTTTTGAGACGCGAGAAATCGCCGTCTCTACAAGTGTTTTGGTCTTACGTGAACTGTATTGTCTTAAAAAGGGAGGCTTTGATTCTGGTCTTGCAAACTGGAGCGACTGGCGTGGGTTAGGGGGGATCAATAAGAACCTGGAATAACAAGCAACTACTTTTAAAACATCCTTTAAGGCTAGTTGGAAAATCTGAGAAAATACGGGAAATTACAATTTACTCAAAAAATTATAGCTTTTAGTTGTAGATGATTGCGGAAATTGTTTAAATTGTCTTGTAGTTATATAATTTTTGCTTATTAAAAAATAAAAAAAGCATCTATCCTAAGAGAGATTTTTTAGGGTTAATCTTTCTGTATGCATTTTTTAGAACTAGATTATGCAAAAATGATTTTTACTCCTACATAAAATTCATATATGTTATTTGAAGAAAAGTGCTGACTATACAACTTAAAGGAAAGATTAATTATTAATCAAAATAAAAGTGCTGTAGTGAATGCAGGATGAGTTAAAAAAGCCTGAACTACTTCTGTTTCAGACACTTAAAATTTTCGGAAGTTTAATTTCTTAAGTAAATTTTATAATCTTGACAATAAAAGGAATATTTTATTGTTTAACAAAATATCATATCTTCAATACTTTCTTTCTCTTCGCTTTAAACCTTCTCTGCGAACCGTTCTGATTGTTCCCTTTATTCTGCAAATCTTAGCGGTGGTGAGTTTAACAGGTTATCTCTCATTCAAAAATGGGCAAAAAGCAGTAAA
Source organism: Nostoc sp. FACHB-133 (assembly GCF_014698055.1). Taxonomy (NCBI): domain Bacteria; kingdom Bacillati; phylum Cyanobacteriota; class Cyanophyceae; order Nostocales; family Nostocaceae; genus Nostoc; species Nostoc sp. FACHB-133. The sequence goes on along the minus strand of NZ_JACJSH010000031.1, from coordinate 19,318 downwards.
TAATATTGCCACACGGCTACTAAGTGAAATTAGCCAGCGTGTTCAGCAGAATCTGCATACTTTTCTTGAAACTCCCCAGCAAATTAATCAGAATAATGCTAATGCTATTAAACTTGGTCAATTAAATATACAAGATTTTGCTATCTTAGAAAAATATTTTTTTGAACAATTAAAAGTATTTAGTCAAGTTAGTCTAATTGGGTTTGCCAATAAAAATAAAGAGTTTATTTCAGCAGAAATATTTCCTGATGGCTCTTTGACAATCAGAGCATCTGGTAAATCGACTAAATATAATTTACGGACTTATACTACTAATAAACAAGGCACACGCACGGGAATAAAGGATTTTGGAAAACCTTATGATACTCAAAGACGTGATTGGTATAACAAACCGATAGCAGAAGAAAGACCAATTTGGAGTAAAATTTATCCTCATAATTCTGGTATTGCCTTGTACATAGCTGCTAGTCAGCCTGCTTACGATAAACAGGGAAATTTGCAAGGTGTATTACTCTCAAATTTAAACTTATCCAAAATTGGCACTTTTCTACAAAATTTAAAAATTGGTAAAACAGGCATAAGTTTTATTGTTGAGCGTCAGTCTGGAAGATTAGTAGCAACTTCAACTAATGAAAAACCCTTCCGCTCAAATAATTTAGAGACACAATTAGCAGAAAATAGAATTCAGCCATTTTTGGCTATAAATAGTAATGATAAAAAAACACAATTTACTAGTAAATATTTAAAAAATAAATTTCATGAACTTAAGTCAATTAATAGCTCACAGCAATTATATTTCTCGATAGATGGTAAGCGGCAGTTTATTCAAGTTTTACCCTTTCAAGATAATCGAGGACTTGACTGGTTAATTGTGGTAGTAGTCCCAGAAGATGACTTCATGCAGGCAATTAATGTTAATACCCGCACCACTATTGTGCTGTGTATTGCTGCTTTGATAGTGGCTGTAGCTGTCGGTGTTTTAATTTTACGGTGGATTACTCAACCAGTTCTAGCTTTAAAAAAATCAGCTTTAGCGCTTGCTCAAGGTGAATGGGAAAAAAGAATAGAAATAGAGCGTTCCGATGAATTGGGGGAATTAGCAAAGTCATTTAATAGTATGGCAGATCAACTGCAAGAAAAATTTTCCCAAATGCAGGATTTAAACAAAGCTTTATTGCAAAGTGAAACCCGTCTGAAACAATTTCTTGACGCTATACCTGTGAGTGTTTCGATAGATGATAGTAGTGGGCAACTCTACTATACTAATCGAGCTTCACAACAGTTAGTCAATGTAGAGTTATTACCATTTATCGAATACGAAAATATAGCAGAATATTATCAAATTTATCTAGCTGGAACTGACCAGTTATGCCCTGCTGATGAACTGCCAATTGTATATTCTTTAGCTGGTAAAACTATCCATGTTGATAATCTTGAGTTTCGCCACCCGAATAAAACTATCCCTGTAGAAGTTTTAAGCACCCCAATTTTTGATGAATCGGGGAAAGTAATATATGCGCTCACTGTTTGTATTGATATTACCGAACGCAAAAAAGCAGAGAAGATTCTAGCTGATTATAATTCGATTTTAGAGCAACAGGTTACTGAACGTACTCTAGAACTACAACGAGAAATAGCTGAACGCAAGCAGGCAGAAGTGGCGCTTTTAGAGAGCGAGACGCGATTTCGGCTATTAGCAGAGGCAACATTTGAAGCGATCGCTATTACCGAACAAGGCATACTTTTAGACACTAATCAAACCTGTGCTGAGATGTTTGGTTATGAACTTTCTGAGTTAGTTGGTATGCGTGTCATGGATTTTACTGCTCCTGAATATCGGGAACAGGTGATGCAGAAGATTCGCTCAGGAGATGAAGGAATTTATGAAACTGTTTGTCTTTGCAAGGATGGAAGCACATTTCCGGCTGAGATCAGAGCCAGATTTATGTCATATCGTGGGCGTACTATCAGGATGGCTGCAATACAGGATATCACTAGTCGTAAGCAGGCTGAACAAGCAACCGTATTGGCAGAACGTAACCGCTTGGCACAGGAAATTCACGATACTTTAGCACAAGCCTTCACCGTTGTTATTGTCCACTTAGACACCGCCTCACGAAAACTGACAACAGATATAGAAGTAGCACAGAAATTAATCAAAGCAGGGCGAGACTTAGCTCATTCTGGTCTAACTGAAGCACGCCGTTCGATAAAAGCATTACGCTCTCAATTATTAGAAAACGGCGACATTTTTAATGCTCTCAATCGCTTCGCCATACAGATGTTTTCCCCTACCAATACACATATTGTCTGCCAATTAATAGGTGAGATATACCCCTTGTCTCCAGATGTTGAAAATAACCTACTCCGTATTGGACAAGAAGCATTAACCAATGCCTTCAAGTATGCCCAAGCTAGAGAAATTCAAATTGAACTGGCGTATCAAGAAAGACAGTGCAGCTTGCAAATCAAAGATGATGGGCAAGGGTTTGACATCGCCAGTGTATCTGTTATCAACAGCTTTGGGCTGTTAGTCATGAGCGAACGGGCTGAACGCATCGGGGCAAAACTAAAAATTCAGAGTTCGCCAGGACAGGGAACAGAAGTTTCAGTGTTAGTCTACCGAGGGTAAATGATTATGAGTCAATCCAATGTCATTCGCATCCTGCTTGCTGACGATCATCCCATCTTGGGACAAGCTTTAACAATGTTTCTTCAATGTGAGCCAGATATGACTGTAATCGGCCATGCTGGCGACGGGCAAGAAGCGTTAGAACTTTTCCACCAACATCAACCCGATGTAGCGCTGATGGATTTGCGAATGCCGAAGATGGAAGGTGCTGATGCGATCTCAGCCATCCGTGCTAAGTTTAAACACGCTCGGATCGTTGTATTGACTACCTTTGATGGTGATGAAGATATCTATCGGGGATTGCGGGCTGGTGCAAAGGGCTATCTCCTCAAGGGCGCTGAACCGAATGAACTCTTGGATGCGATTCGCACTGTTCATCAAGGACAAAAGTATATTCCGCCCACTATAGCAGCCAAGCTAGCCGAGCGGATAGGTAGTGAGGAATTGAGCGATCGCGAGTTGGAGGTGTTGCGCCTAATCGCCAAGGGCAAGAATAATCAGCAGATTAGCAATGTCCTCAATATTGCGGAGAGTACCGTCAGGTTCCATGCTAATAATATTTTCGGCAAGTTGAACGTTAGCGATCGGACTCAAGCCCTAGTCACCGCCTTGAATCGGGGGATTGTCAGGCTATAGTTTGCATGTTCTTGACCTCACATTTTGATAGGTTTAAAACCCAACATTTAGCTAGTGACAAAGTTGAGCTTATTTTCTAGGCTTAGTGTATCTACTTAGTTTTAATTTGTATAACTGTGAGGAGTGCAATCAAGATATTTAGATGGAGTGGCGATCACAGTCTTCATATAGTTAATTAAAAGAGTTAGGGCGTGTCATCAGTTAAGAGCCAAAAGCTTTATCAGATAAGGGATTGAGTCTCTTGGCATTTTTGTGACAAAGACTCCTGAAATCCTTGCCATGAGCCAATTTCATATTTAATTGATGACACACTCTAGTTTTAAGCATTACATATCATACTTAATTTTTACTAATTTGGGTGGCTATTTATTTAGGTAAAAAGCATGAGTTTGTTGGAACATATATTACAAAAAGTTTTAGAAAAAATTGCCTCAGTTATTGCTGTATTCAGTCAGCTATTCTTGTATTTTCCTTGTGGTAGTAAAGCCAGTAATATAGAAATAGCTATTGCCGGGTATAAACTTTTACAAGAAAAATTCTATACCCGTGAGGCTTTTCCCCAAGACTGGGCATGGATTCAAAATGAACTTGGTTGTGCCTACAATTGCCGGATAAGAGGTGAGACGGCGGAAAACCTGGAACTAGCAATTGAAGCTTTCAAATCAGCTTTGCCAATTTACATTGGTGGACGTTTTAGTAACGAATGGGCTAAGACACAAACTAATCTTGGCATTACTTACTGTTACCGCCTCAGAGGAGATAAGAATAATAATTTAGAAGCAGCAATTAAGGCTTTTGAATTAGCTTTGCAAGTTTACAGTTGCGAAGGTTTTCCTGAAAATTGGGCGTGGACTCAAAATCAAATTGGTTATGCTTATATGCAATTAAAAAAAGAAGATGTAAATAATGTAGAAAAAGCAATACAGGCTTTTGAATTAGCTTTGCAAGTTTACACTGTTGATAAATTTCCTAGCGATTGGGCTATAACTCAAAATAACCTTGCTAATACTTATCTTAAAAGACAACAAGGAAATAAGGAAGATAATTTAGAACAAGCAATTCATATTTTCAATTCAGTACTAAAAAAATTAATTAATAAACAATATCCCAGCCAATGGGCTAAAATCAAAAATAATCTTGGAATTGCTTATATTAAAAGAAAAAATGGATATAAAAAAGATAATTTAAAGTTGGCAGTTCAGGCTTTTGAATCAGCTTTACAAATCTATAATAGTGATGATTTCCCCCATGAGTGGGCAACAACTCAAGGTAATATTGGATATGCCTACCAAAATGCTGAAAACTACACTAAAGCTCATACAGCCTTTGCTGCTGCAATTAATATTGCAGAATCTCTCCGAGCAGAAATAATCTCTGGCTCTGGGATTGAAGCAGATAAACAAAAATTGGCTGAAGAATGGAATCCTTATTATCAAAACATAGTAGAAGTTTGTTTAGAACTAGCTCAAGATCAGCCTCAGTACTTTGCTGATGCTATGGAATATGCTGAACTTAGTAAGTCTCGCAACCTTGTTGAACTACTAGCAACCAAAAACTTATATCCCAAAGAAGACTTCTATGACAGACAAGGGAAACAAGAAGACTATGAAAGACATTGCAAAGAACTTGATGAATTGCGAAGAAAAAATTCAAGTAAACAACGGCAGAAAGAAAGCCAAGAAGAATTAAAATCATTGCGAAAGAAACGAGACAATCTTTTAAAAAACATTAATGACATAGACAAAACGTTTAAATTTACTCAGAAGGTTAATAAAATCTCTTTTAGCGAGATGCAAGCTTTAGTAAAAGAAGATACTGTACTCATTGAGTGGTATATTACTAATAGTAAAATTATTACTTTTATCGTTAATCATAATAAAGAGTCAGAAATAAAAAATATACCTTTTGTATTGACATCTTCATCCGAAGATTTAGACAGTTTAATCAGTTTGTGTAAACAATACCTCCAAGCTTACTATGCAACAGATAAAGAAAAGTGGCAAAGCAAACTGAATAGTCATTTTAGGGAATTAGCAAAGATTCTGCATATCGAGGAAATACTATCTCATATTCCTGAAACTTGTAATCGATTGATATTAGTCCCCCACCGCTTCTTACATTTGTTACCCCTACATGCTCTACCTTTATCCGAAGAACAAGATAAATGTCTTTTAGACCAATTTGAAGGTGGTGTGCGTTATGCTCCTAGTTGCCAACTGTTGCAATTAAGCCAAAGACTGCAACGTACTGAATTTAGCAATTTGTTCGCTGTTCAAAATCCCAAAAATGTTTTGGCTAGTCTGAAATATGCCAAATTAGAAGTTGACGTTATCCGCTCATTTTTTTCCTCTAATTATGTATTGCAAGAGAGAGATGCCAGCGAAGTTACCCTCAAGGTCAGTGAAAACCTGCCTTCATCTCATTGTTGCCACTTCTGTTGTCATGGTGAGTTTGACCTGAAATCTCCTTTAGAATCAGCACTACTATTAGCCGAACATGGGTCTGAAACACAAAAAGAAGATGGACGGCTTACCCTAGCCGAAATTTTTGGACTAACTCTTGATAAATGCCGCCTTGTCACTCTCTCAGGCTGCGAAACAGGAATGGTAGATCCTGATAGTATCAGTGATGAATACATTGGTCTACCTAGTAGCTTCTTATTTGCAGGCAGTCCCAGCATTGTCGCTAGTCTCTGGAAAGTGAATGATATTTCTACTGCCTTGTTGATGATCAAATTTTACGAAAACTTAATAGAACATTGGAATAAGTCTTCCGAACTAGAAGAAAGTGCTGTAGCCATTGCACTCAACAAAGCTCAGATATGGTTGCGGGATTTAACGAGAACGCGATTTAAGCAGTCGATTGAGCATTGGACTAAGCAGCCGATTGAGCAGTGGATTAAAAGTTTGTCCCTTAGCTATATAGATGAATTTAACCTACGAAGCTTTTTTTCAACGAGGACGGAATTAGAGCAATGGATTGAAAATTTATCCCTCAGGCGCACTGACAAATTCTATCTAGAACGCTCTCTTCTTCAGCATCAAGATGAAGAAAAACCATTTTGTCAGCCTTATCACTGGGCAGCATTCTGTGCTATTGGTCAATAAAGGAGTAAGCAAATGACTTCATCCATTCACGAACAAATTATCAAAGACTTAAATTACATCGCACAAAATAATCCTGAACTTTTTACAGACGAAGTTCGTGTATCTCTAGAGAATTTACTATCAACTTTACCTAATGATCTAAAAGATATTGAAGAAATATCAGATGCAATAGTTATTTGGGTAGAAGAATATCCTCAAATCCACAATACACTGATGAAACTGCCTATTAGTAGCTCTAGTGAACGGGGAGCAGGAGGGATTCCAACTCGGATTACACCGAAGGAAGCTAAAGGTTTGCTAGATAACATCGTCCGTCAAAGCAAATCATCTTCTCAAAGCAAAACCTCTTCCCAATTATAATTATTCCTACTTAAGAAATGAGCGAGACAACCTTAGCTCAGGGGCTATATAGCCCAAGTCTTACCCTCTATGCTTTCCATCTGCGTACTGACATTAGTCAGGGGCCAGAGCAAACTTCAGCAAAAGCTGATCAACTTTGGGAGCAGTTGGTAGAACTAGGAAATACTCTCCAGTTTCCTGCGCTACAAGACCTTAAACAAGAGCTAATCTGCTATCAAAACGGTCAATATCAGCCGAACTTAGAGAACCAATTAACGTTTAAACGGCAAAGCCTACTTCGCTCGAATCAAGATGAGTTAGAGTGCAATCCCATTGCACCAATAGGAAGTGCAGATATAAAACTCAGTTCATTCTGTCCATTTCGGCTTCATGACACCTATGCTGTAGACCTCACTTTTTCGTGTAATGGCGCTATTTTTCTAGAGGAACTAGAGCAACTTAATCCAAAAAAACTTTTGCTGCCTCAACACATTAAAGCATCTATAGGACAAACTTTACTTCTGTATGGCCAACCCCTACTGCCAGCTGATAATGAGCAGCTACAGAGGTTAGCAGATGATTGTGTTGCTCAACTTCTTGACAATCAAATTCAACTTTTTCTAACTGGTGAAGGTAAACTACTAGGCAACCAAATTTTTGTATATGAGACGCTGGAAATAGAACCATCCAAACGATGTCATATCTTGGTTTGGTTCATAAATCCAGACACTACTCCAACTGACGAACAACTAACTGAGGTGTCTGAGCAGTTACTGGAGTTACTTTGCGCCTACCACAAAATTTTATATGCCTATGACGAGTGTCAATGGTGTTTTTATGAAGCTGAAAAACTCTACAGCGAGCTAGAAGAAGATATCAAAGACTTTCAGATTATTGTTTCAAAATCTCGTCCTGATCGACTCAAAAAATTTAAGCAATTACTGGCTAAATTGCCTACAAAAGCAATTGAATACTCCAAACACCTACGGGATTTAGCAGATCATGAAACTACAATCGTAACCAATATAAAGAATTACGAATCTAGATTTAAGAAGCTGAGTGAATTAGGAGATGATAATTTATCTTTCTTAAAAGAGTTTATAGAACTAACTCACAATAAGTATAAAGCTCAAATCCAAGTTTATCGTCAGCATCTAGAACCTGGTGCTAAGTTATTTCAGCAGTTAATTGATACAGTTCAGGGTATGGTAGCAATTGACCGAGCTGAACTGGAAGCTGAAAAGGCAGAACTAGATCAAGCTAATGAAGCTAAAGCTCAAAAACGGGAACAACAACTAGAACGAGTGATCACTCTGGTAGGTACTGGCTTAGCTGTTAGCAGTATTTCTACTTCAGTCATGCCTAACCCTAGCGAGAAATATTTATCTATTTCCAAAGATAATATGGCTAGTAATTTTGCTTTAAGTTTTTTATTTGATGTGGTGTTTCATATACTAATAGGTGTGATTTTTGCAATTGTTATGGGTTTTGTTATTTATTTGCGTAATGCGAAGACTTTTGAGAATCAATGATTAGTTTTTCCTAATCAGGAAATTACTATCAATAGTAGTGAGTAGTTTTGTTGAAATCAATGCGGAGAAGTTATGTTGAAGTATAGCAGATATTTTTTAGGCGTAACCTTGTTTTGTATTAGTACAGTAACTGTGGTTTATGCATCACTTCCTATAGAATTGAGCCAAAATAAAGCTGATGTAGTTTATAGGATTAATGGAGAGGTAGATTTAAACAAAAAATCTGAAGAATTAGTATTAGGATATAAAATTAAAGACTCTTCAGATATTGCTTCTGCTCAGGCAGAGTTTGTAGAAAAGGGAGCTATGGGGCTTCGATATGTTTGGAATGCTTTATTCGATGTGAAAGCAGCTTCTCGGATAACAGCTAATCAATTAGCAGATTTCCCCACATATAGATACATGAAACAAGCTGAGGGTTGGCGTGAACCACTTGTTTCAGTAGCTAATAACGTAAGTCCCAATAACATAACTCCCAGTGTGTTTAACCAAAAAGCTCCTAATAATTTTGCTATTATTCCAGTCAGCTATGCTACATCTGCACAGTCCCAGCAAAAGCAAGAAATTGACCGTAATATGTTAAATTTATATATAGATATAAGAACAAAATTAACATACTTAGAAACATTATTTGATACGGTAGAAGCAATAAAAAAATCTGGAACATCTATAAACTGGGATCAAATACAAAAGGAATCTAGCAATCAGTTACAAAAAAATATTGATAAATTCTCTGAATCTGGAGAACTAGAAAAAGCATTTATAAGAAATATTCCTGAACCAAAATACCTTGCAGACCACGAGAAGCAATATGTAGATTTTGCTATAGTTCAGATTAAACAAGCTGGAAAGATAAAAGGACTTGAAACAAATGTAACCAGAGCCATGATGAACGAAATAGCAATGAACAAAACTACCAACAAACCAGGATGGGCTAAACAAATAGCTCTACAAGTACATGATGAGTTAAAAAGACAATCAGTACCTGCACTATGGTAAGATTCAGGATCTGTCAAAATTTTTATCTAAAGTTATCATTTAGGCAGTAAAAAATGATAACTTTAAAATCTAATCATAGATTTTTTGACAGCCCTCACTTTTTAAATTGAAGTGCAAAAACTGTATCATTCGGTATGTTTGTAAAAACAAAAATATTATTTTTGCTAACTATTATAGTATGTTTCACAGGAGGTTTTTTATCAGGATATTTAAAGAAATTATCATCTAATAAAGCAATTACGCAACAATCACAATCTCCACCTAAAATACCACCATCTAAAAATAATACTACTCACAAAATTAGTATTAGAGTCAAGCGTGGCGCACGCCAAGTTTATGTATATCAGGATAAACAAGTCTTAAAAAGTTTTCCTATTGCTATTGGTAAATCTGGTTGGGAAACCCCACTTGGCAATTACCAGGTTATTTATATGAAAAAAAACCCAATCTTTAAAAACTTCAAGACAGGTAATATTATCATGCCAGGTGCTAACAACCCATTAGGAAAGCGTGTGATTGTATTCAAAATATATAAAAAATCTCATCTAGCTTTTCATGGCACAAATCAGGACAAACTCATTGGTCAAGCTGTGTCTCATGGTTGTATTCGGATGCTCAATAAAGATGTAATCGCATTGTACGAATTGGTTAATATTGGAACTCCCATAAATGTTTTACCTTAGTGTAGGTAAGGGTTATTGCTGCATTTGGGTTAAACTTGTAACGCTCCTGATGTTTATGTCTTAGTTGAGGCGATCGCACTTCTCATGACAGGGTTAAAGCAGGCGATGTCTACGACGGGCTACACCTACACTTAACGAGGCAGAATGTCATCTAAGCGAAGTTGCAGACTAGGCAAAAGCGGTGAGTTAATTGATTGATTTAGCCGATATTTTTGTTGAGTATATGTGTCTTCAAGCAATCGACAGACAGTGAAAGTAGGTTGTTTAGGTTTACCAATAAATGCCACACCGCCCAATCCTCGATAATCCACAATCCAATATTCAGGAATGCCTAAGAGGGCATATTCCTCAACCTTGCGAGCATAGTCAGTTTCCCAGTTGCTGCTAACAACTTCAACCACCAGTTTAATGGATCGTCCCAGCGTAATTACAGGCTCTCGCTCCCAAAGAGGTTCACGGTTGAGAACGGTTTCATCGAGAACGACGATATCAGCACGACGAACTGTAGCTGCATCTGCAAAGGGGTAAATTAAACAAGTGCGAGGAATAAACCAAGGGAGTTGTTCTCCAACAAGATAGATACCAATTTGGGTTGCTAGTTTGCCACCCACTGTTTCGTGTGGCCCAGTGGGTTCCATGTCAATTAGTTCTCCATCAGCCAATTCATAGTGGAGATTATCTCGGTATTGGGAGAGAAAATCTTCCAATGTAAGGGTTTTTGCGGAAATATATGTCATTTTCCTCTTCAATCATTCAAGATGCTTACTCAACCCCCGACATGAACACCAGGTCGCCTCTGGGGATTCTTTTCGGCGCGACGGAGTACTTCACGGGTAACTACAGCAATATCGCCCTCTCCAAACAAGATAAAACGCAGTAAGTATTGTATGGGGTTGCCCTCAACCCATCCAAAGTAGGCATGGGGAATCTTACCTGTTTGGTCACGAATATACAGCAGCAAAGCCGCGATCGCATTGGGGACTGCTGCACTCTCAGCCCGCAAGATGCGATAATCACCAACTTGCACCCCTCTTACTTTGATGATATCCGCAAATTCTGAAGCATCTGATACCTGAATCTCTAGAAAAAGAATTGGATCGTTGGGCGGAATATGGTTATCCTCGCGTACCTCTTTCTCTTTCATAAAATACTCTAGGACATCACCCGTATTCAACCGATTTGCAATCAGTCGGATTGCTCCTTGGCTCTCTTCAGCAAGGAATTGGGCAGCAAGTTCGTCAACTTCGATCCGCTCTGCTCGCAGTTCCGTTGAACGCCAAACACGAGAAACCAACGAGGTAAAAATGATCGCACCAATGAAAAAACCAGCGATCCTAATCCCCTCTGGCCTTTCGATGATATTAACAATAGTGGTATATAAAAATAACAGTGTAATAGTAGCAAAAACCAGTCTTGCCCGCTTCTCTCTGTGACGGTGGGCTGATAAGGTGACTGCAAAGGCTGCTGAGGTAATTAATACAAGCACACCAGTTGCATAAGCCCCACCTTGCGCTTCCACATTTGCCCTGAAGATAATTGTGACAACAAATGCGATCGCAGTGTAGACTAACACCAAAGGTCGTGTTACTCGTGCCCAGTTGGGAGCCATACCATAGCGTGGTAGGTAGCGAGGCACAATATTCAGCAGCCCTGCCATTGCAGATGCACCTGCAAACCACAAAATGGAAATGGTACTTAGATCGTAAATTGTGCCAAAGGCATTGCCTAGATACAAATGTGCTAAATAAGCAAGAGCCCGTCCGTTAGCTTTGCCCCCAGATGCAAATTCTGCGACTGGAATCAGTAGAGTCGTTATAAAGCTAGTGGTGAGCAAAAAGAAGCTCATAATTAGAGCAGCACTGGTAAGCAACTTGCGTGTATTCCGAATCCGCCCTTTGGAATATTGGCGAGTGTCACTACTGTTACCTTTGACAAGGGGCATCACGGTTACGCCAGTCTCAAAGCCTGATAATCCCAGTGCTAGCTTGGGAAATATCAAAAGAGCTATACCGATTAAGATCAAAGGATTGGAATGGCGGGCAAAAAGTGCAGTCTGCCAGTTAGCGATCGCTCCTGGATGAGTTAAAATCTGGTACACACCGACGTTCACGACAATGAAGTTTAACAGCAGATAAACTGCCACCAAAACTACTGCAATCCCAATCGCTTCTCGGAAACCTCTCAAGAAAACTGCGCCTAGTAATGCAACTAATATTAGGGTGATTGCGATCGTCTGACCGTGAAACCAATCTGGGGTAAGGGGATTTTCGATGATATGGGCTGTAGCATCAGCAGCCGACAGCGTAATGGTAATAATAAAGTCGGTTGCCACAAAACCGAGTAAACATAGCACAAGTAATTTGCCTTGCCACCAAGGTAGCAAACGTTCTAACATTGCGATCGACCCTTCACCATGAGGGCTTTCGGCAGCAATCCGCCGATAGATTGGCAATGCTCCAAAGAGCGTCAGCAAAACTAGAATCAAGGTAGCGATAGGAGAAAGAGCGCCAGCCGCCAGTGCTGCAATCCCAGGTTGATAGCCAAGGGTGGAGAAATAATCTACACCAGTCAAGCACATTACCTGCCACCAAGGATGCTGGCGATGTGCTTCCTCCTTGCGGTAAGGCCCTTCCTTCTCTCGTCGATCTTCTTCAAGCAACCAGAGGATTAACTGACTGCCGAGCCGTTTTGTTGAAACAATTGATTTACTCATCAAATATGGTTGTTTTGCAAAAGTCCGGCTTTGTGATTTTTAAGCCTTCGTGGTTTATTAAAATTTTTAACTATAAATATATAGCACTATATATTGTAGGTTAAGCATCCTGTCCGATTTACAAAATATATAAGTTGTCTGGCGGATGAAGATCAAGTGTAGCTTCTGGTATTGGGAAAAATTAATATCGTATGCGGACATTTTGAAATTGAAGCTTTCGTACCCTTAGCATTTTTAATCTGCATCAGTTGTAAAAAAGGGTGCTAATGGATTTACGAATACCCAAGATAGAAATTATTGATGGGCTAGCCTCAGTGTAATTACGGCTTTTCATCGCCCAAATTGCTATATTCATACTCTTGTAAAGGTGATGTCTTTTTCTCTACTTAACGCTTAACGAGGCAAAATTTCATCTGAGCAAAGGTGGATACTGTACCAATACTTATCGGGTTTTGGGGAAAAAAACCTTTAAAATCTCTAGCAGATGATTAGGTAGATGGTATGAGTGAAACTACAGAAACGATTTTCAGCAAAATTATTCGTCGGGAAATTCCCGTTGATATTGTTTATGAGGATAATTTAGCCCTAGCCTTCAAAGACATCCACCCCCAAGCGCCTGTTCACATTCTCGTCATTCCTAAAAAACCCATTCCCACACTAGCTGATGCTGAATCTCAGGATCATGCTCTGTTGGGGCATCTTTTATTAACAGCCAAACGTGTTGCAGAAGAAGCTGGACTGAAAAACGGTTATCGAGTTGTGATCAATACTGGTGATGATGGTGGTCAGACTGTTTATCACTTACATTTGCATATTTTGGGAGGACGGCAATTAGACTGGCCCCCTGGTTGATCAAACTTGAATGCTTATCCATAAATCAAAGACACTCTCCTAAAAGGGCTAAAGTCTATACACAACTCTAAAAGACTTATCCCACTGCATTTAGATCCTCCTAAATCCACGCCACTTGCTCATGGGGGAAACCCGCTTGGCCCTAGTCTCTTCCAAAAGTCTACGGTGTATCCACAAGTCTTTTAAAGTTGTTCCACAGCTTTTAGATCCCACCTAGCCTTAAAAAGGGGGGAATAGGAGTCAAAGTCTCCTTTAAAAAGGGGGATTTAGGAGGATCTAACGTTGTTGTGTATCTCGTATAGAAATGCGTATACACCGTAGCCCGAAAGGGGGCATTTTTGTGTTGAGTTTATTGGTATGTTAAGCACTTAAGCAATAATTATCAAAAAGTAAATTTTACGAGTAATAATTGCTAGCAGCGCAGATAATTGCCTCAAAGCTCAAGTATAGGGAGAAGCCAAGAATGATTTTAAACCGTGGGCGTAGGGTGGTAGCTGCTTTATTGCTGTCAGTGGTACTACTGACAACAGCCTGTAGTCCAAAAGCACCTGGACGTTTTGACCAGGCGCAAAAAGAAAGCACTCAACAAAAAAACGTTGCGGTGGCTAAGAATGCAACTCAGGGTAGCGAGTTTAATAAACTTTTCCCTAGTGCAGGTGATGGCTACCAGCGTGTCTTTACCCAAGAGAAAAAAGGCTTTGCAGAAGCGAAGTTGAAAAAAGGTGGTAAAGATGTAGCATTGCTGTCTATTTCTGATACTACCAGCACACCTAGTACAGCAGCAAAGTTCTCGAAAAGCACCAAGAAAATTGGCGGTTATCCCGCAGTAGAAGTTGGTAAGACGCAAACTGCAATTTTGGTAGGTAAGTACCAAGTAAAAGCACTTTCCCGCGATTCGTCATTTACAGCTAGCGATCGCGCAGATTGGCTAGAGAAGTTTAATCTTAATGGTCTGGCTAAACTGAAATAAGCCGGATTGCCAACATTGAAGATAACAAAACCTAAGTAAGGAGATTTTTGTGAGCAAATCGATTGTTGATTTAGTCGATCAATTGCCAACCGGCGGTTTGACTATTTCTATGTTGAAGTCCCTCGATTTTGTTGCTCCTGGAGAGTGGCAAAATGTCGTAGGCTTTGTTAACACCATTAAAACCGTCACTGGCGAAGACGACGAAGATTTAATTCAACAAATTGGTGAAAGAGCGATTTATCTATTCAATGACAAATCCCAAGGATACCAAACAGCTTTGTGGTTATATCAAACCGTTGATGGTACAGATAAAGCCCTTGGTGCAGCCGCTTTAGCTAACAAAGTTGGCGAAAAAATTCCTTTATTGGGTTTTTTAAACTCTGTCACTCCCAAACCAGACAAAGCCCAAACCATCGATTTGACATTAAAGTTAGTGGCGGAGTTGGTAGCTTTCTGTCAAATTAACGGCATTCCTGGAGACAGCATTGGCGATTTTGTCGCCTCTTTAGGTGAGTATAGTGGTGAGTCACTCATCCGCATGGTGGCATTAGTTTGTGTTGATGGTTTAATACCTCTAGGCCCAGACTTCATCAGCAAAGCCATATCTGGGATTAATCAAACAAGTCCCAATGAGTTAGAACAGAACTCGACTTTCCAAAATATCAAAGATGTGATTCCAGGCAACAATGCTGGTAGTAAACTCAACTTTATCGGCGAAAGTTTTGACTCAGTTAAAGGTTGGATGAGTGGTATTGTCAGTGCGAATAATTTAACGCCACACAAGGTAGTCAGCAACTTACACAGTTTTGTCGATATTGCAGATGATAAGTTAGACTATCTGGCTGCATTCTTGGATGTATCTACAAATTATTATGAACACACTGGCACACAAACTTTAGCACGTCGCTTGATTGAACGGGCGGTGGCTGAGATTTAGGTTGATGGGGACTGGGGAATGGGCAGGGAGGAGGGGAGGCAGGGGGAGAATTCGTAACTCCTAACTCTTTACTCAGCACGGGCTAAACCTTAGCTATCCGCTAACGGAACTGTTTTGCCCAATGCCCCTTGCCCCATACCCCATAATCATTACGGTAAACGTAGATCGGATGCGATCGCATATAAGTAAGGTTGAAAAATAGCCAAATTTTCCAGTTGCTCAAACTTACCTGTCTGCGTACCTGGATCAAATGCAGTAGTAATTACGTAAAGTTTACTGCCATCAAAGGCAACATGACCGATATGTTGCTCTTTTACTCCACCTTGTTCCTTGAGTCCGGCGAAGCCATAGCGGATTCCCTGAAGTTTACCAATCGGTACTGGTTGCGGTGGGTAGGCTGAGAAAGTAATCTCTTTTCCATATTGACTCTGACGATCTTTCGCAAATGCAGCATAGTGGTCTGCAACCCAGGCCTTGAGTACTGGTAATACCTGGGTTTGGTATTGGGAACTTTGGTAGTCTACTTGGGAACCACTTGGAATACCGGCTGCTAAGAGTTTTTTTCGGAAATCCTCATTGTTTGTTAGTGGGTAAATGTTAATCTCAACTGTACCCAAACGTTTGCCTCTGGAAGAGACACACAACAGGGGTGCATTTCCCTCACAAGCGGCAACTTGCCAGTTAGTGGGAGCAGCAGTATTTCCCAGGATTTTCTGCCAGATATTACCCTCATTAGAGGCGGGAAGTTTTCCAACGGCAGGGGATTTTACCTCTTTGGGTGGAGAAAATTGGGGAAGAACAAATTTTGCTCCCAGTGGTATTGACACCAGCAAAATAGAACCTAGTAATAAATGATAAAGTCTTAACATTTTATTGATTATCCGGAGTCAAAGATGGCAGACTAACGATATCTACAATACGTTAAACAGGGGGAGGTCGCTTGTATTCCTCTATCTGTGTTTAGCTAACAGTTAGAGTCCGACGAAATTATTTTTTCTGGAAGTCTGCGCCTCCTTTTTTCTCTGCTTCAATTTCTTGACCTCAGACTTTTGTCAGTCAACCAGGCGTTAAATACCTGAAAGCAAGGTATTATTATAGAGAATAATACTAAGTAAAGTTAAGTAAAGTCTAATTATTTCATCTGAGTTGGAAATAAATACCTTTAATCTTAGTAAATAGACTTTATTCAATCGGCGGGATTATCGATTTTAAGTGAAATCGCCATGAACCCTAGTTTTTTGACTGATCAGACTTCAACCACGATCGCTATTGTTGGCGGAGGCTTTAGTGGTTCTCTAGTTGCTACCCACTTATTGAAAACTGCCAGCCAACCTCTCACCATTAAGCTGATTGAGCGCAGTCATCAAATGGGGAAGGGAATTGCCTACAGCACGAATACCAACTGTCATTTGCTGAATGTATCGGCCGGAAACATGAGTGCATTTCCTCACGATCCCGGACATCTGCTGCGTTGGCTTCAGTACAATCGCAACGAATTAGCGTCATTTTTTCCTGAAGAAGTCAATGCTAGTACCTTCATTCCCCGCAAGGTCTATGGTTTGTACATTCAGTCGATTTTGGCAGAAGCAGAAGCCACAGCACCTAGTGATGTACGACTAGAACGTTTGACTGATGAAGTCGTGGGGATACAGCCTGAAGAAAAAGGCACGAGCGTCTCTCTGCGTAGTGGTCGCTGTTTTGCCGCAGATAAAGTTGTGTTGGCGTTGGGAAACTCGCCTTCTACACCACCCGCAATCAAAAGCGCAGACAGCAATAATGAAAGTTATCTGCGGAATGCTTGGTCAGCCGATGCCCTAGCAGACCTCGATCTTGATGCGCCTGTGCTGCTAATTGGTACAGGACTAACGATGGTGGATATGGTTTTATCTCTGCACGATCGCCAACATCGGGGCAAAATTTATGCTATATCTCGACGAGGGTTATTTCCCCAAAAACATCAAGCAGCTAAACCTTATCCTAGCTTTTTGACCCCAGAGACTTCACCAAAAAGTGTGCGCGGCTGGTTACGGCGGCTGCGTTCCGAGGTGGAAGTTGCAGCTGCCCAAGGCTATGACTGGCGATCGGTAATTGATTCTCTGCGTCCCATAATTCAGAAAATTTGGCAAAAACTACCGACTGAGGAACAGCAGCGCTTTTTGCGTCACCTAACAGCCTATTGGGATGTGCATCGTCACCGTATTGCCCCCAAAGTGGCGGATGTTGTCACTGAAATGTTGGATTCTGGTCAACTTAACATTTCCGCCGGACGGATTCGGGAATATCAAGCTTTGCCGGATGGTGTGGCAGTGACTGTATGCCAGCGCAAAACCCATGCTAATACTGTCTTACACGTCCACCGTGTAGTGAATTGTACCGGGGTAGCAGCAGATTATCGCCGATCGCCTCACCCCCTAATTGCTGATTTGCGATCGCAAGGATTAATTCGCCCCAATGCCATCGGCTTAGGCTTAGATGCAGATCCCCACGGTGCTTTATATACGGCAGACAGTAATGTTTCGACGCTGCTTTATACCTTGGGCACTCCTCGCAAAGGCGACTTGTGGGAAACTGTCGCTGTTCCAGAATTACGGGTACAGGCGCAGGAATTATCTCAAGCGTTATTGCAGTCGCTGCCAGTACGTGTGCGTCCGATTCCCACGATACTTTCCTTAAATAAGGAGACAGGCGATGTCTACGACGGGTTACGCCTACGCAGCTCACAGATACCCCAGTCAAGCTTACTATTTCGTCAATTATTTGATCCTGAAACTAGTAGTTATACTTACCTGATTGCCGATCAACAGACAGGAGATGCTGTTCTAGTTGACCCTGTATTAGAGCAAGTTGACCGCGATTTGCAATCATTAGATGAATTAGGATTAAAGCTACGCTATTGTCTAGAAACTCATCTTCATGCCGATCACATCACAGGGGCAGGCAAACTTAGGCAACAAACAGGCTGTCAGGTGATCGTTCCCCAGAATCCTGCTGTCACGAAGGCTGATCGCTCTCTTGTCGGTGGCGAAATCATCGATGTGGGATCGGTAGCGATCGAAGCAATTTTCACACCAGGTCACAGTGCTAGTCACATAGCATATTTGGTAAACAAAACCCACTTATTAACTGGTGATGCCTTATTTATTCGTGGTTGTGGACGCACAGATTTTCAAGGTGGCGATCCTGGAACCCTATACGATGTGGTGACACAACGCTTATTCACCTTGCCAGATGATACCTTGGTATATCCCGCCCATGATTACAAAGGACGCACAGTTTCCACCATTGGCGAAGAAAAGCGTTTTAATCCTAGATTTAGCGATTCCTACGGAGCGCAGTGCGAACGCAGCCGTAGTCAATTCATTACAATCATGAATAATCTCAAATTGAGTTATCCCCAAAAAATGAATGCAACAGTACCGGCTAATGAATACTGTGGTGATTTTATCCCCCAAGATAGCTTAAACCCGGCCATGAGTCTGGCTACAGATGAAGAAAAGAAACAAATAGAAATCACAGTTATGACTAATACGGAAATCTACAATGATTACTTTGCTATGTATATCTAGAGCCGACAAGAGTTCTGTGAAGCTGGGATAAGGCTTTTTCAGCAGCTTGATGACTACAGGCTGTTGGTCAGTCTCTTTATATCCGCGATAAACCAGGGTTCTTGAACCATTGTAAAGTTGTTCGCTAATGTGATATCCCGCTCTTGGTTTCAGCTTTTAGTATTTCCCGACTAACTCCCGTAATTCTTAAAGAGGTATTTAGTAAATACCTCCTCTGTTGCTAACTTAAATTAAAAGCGCCCTCCCGAAGTGGGAGAGCGCTTTCTTATTTAGCTAATTGAGTTAATGCTTGAGAATTAACCGTTGATAGCAGGAGCAGAAAGAGCAACAGGAGCAGATTCAGCAGATGCCA
>NZ_JACJSH010000030.1:0-92297 GCF_014698055.1 Nostoc sp. FACHB-133 | reverse complement strand
GCATTGCCCCGATTGTTCCAAGCTTCATGGAAATCAGGTTTATATTTCAGTGCTTGGTCGTAAGAAACGATCGCTTCTTCATAGCTTCCTAAATTTAATAGCGCATTGCCCCGATTGTTCCAAGCTTCATGGAAATCAGGTTTATATTTCAGTGCTTGGTCGTAAGAAACGATCGCTTCTTCATAGCTTCCTAAATTTAATAGTGCATTGCCCCGATTGTTCCAAGCCTCGTGGTAATCCGGTTTATATTTCAGTGCTTGATCAAAGGATGTGATCGCTTCTTCATTACGTCCTAAATTGGTTAGTGCATTGCCTTTTCTGTACCAAGCCTGGTGGTAATCCGGTTTATATTTCAGTGCTTGATCAAAGGATGCGATCTCTTCTTCATACCGTCCTAAATTTCTTAATGCAATACCCCGGTTACTCCAAGCTACATAATCATCTGCTTGAATTTTAAGTACTTCATCAAAAGAAGTGACCGCTTCTTCATAGCGTTGTAGATTATCACATAGAACAACACCTCTATTGTTCCAGGCTTCGTAATAATTAGAGTTAATTTTAAGTGCTTGGTCGTCGGATGCAATTGCTTCTTCATACCGCCCTAAATTCCTTAATGCAATACCCCGGTTACTCCAAGCGTGGTAGTCATTTGGTTGAAATTCCAGTGCTTTATCAAAGGATGCGATCGCTTCTTGATTACGTCCTAAATCCTTAAGCGCAATGCCGCGATTGTGCCATATTGTGTGATCATCTGGTTTAATTTGCAGTGCTTGGTCACAAGATGCCAGCGCTTCCTCATAGCGTCCTAAAGTCCATAACACACTGCCTCTACTCTCCCAAACTTTGCCGTCATTTGGTTTAATGTACAGTGCTTGGTCATAAGACACCAGCGCTTCCTCATAGCGTCCTGAATTGTTTAGTGCAATGCTGCGGTTGTACCAGGCTTTGTCGTCATCTGGTTTAATTTTCAATGCTTGATCGAAGGATGCAATCGCTTCTTCATAGCGTTTTAGGTAATCACATAACACAGCGCCTCGGTAGATCCAAGTTTTGTAGTAATTAGGTTGAATTTTGATAGCTTGGTCGTAGGATACGATCGCTTGTTCATATTCCTTAGCAGCAAATAGTAAATTTCCCAGTTCAAATAGTAAACTTGCACGGCGATTCTCTGGCTGATTTTTTTCAGTCAGCAAGTCTTGAATTTCTATGATTTTCTCAATTCTTTGTTCTGGGCTGAGTTTCAAATATTCCTCATAGTCTCCTTCCAGCAACAAGCGATTTGATTCTTCTTCTACTACTTCTGGCGTTGTCGGTAATTCAAACACGCCAGAACGCCAATCAAAAAAATCTGGGGCACGATGAATAAAATAATTTATCGAAAATGAACGCAAAAGAAAAACAAAGCTAATGGAAAAATCATCTCTAAAGCGTTCTCGCTGTTGATTTAAGTGATTTAAAATATGCGGAACACTGGTTAAATTGCTAAATTGTCCTTCTGTAATTTCTCCAAAACTTCTTTTTTCATACTTATATAAAGAATATTCCAAACCTTTTATCAATAAAATATCAACTTGCTTGTCTTTAATAAACTCTGCTACTGGCTGATATAAATTATCAATTGACTCAACCAAGCGCAAAACAGCAATCTTCTTCTGCGGAATCTCCTGGGGAAGTTTGACAATAAACTTGTCTGCTTCCACAGGTGTACATTGGACAAAAAACAAACCAAATCCTGATTTACGCCTCAATGCGCGAAGCAAGTCTTGATAAGCTTCTTCAGGTTCTGGGGGTAAATCATCATCCCAATCACTTAAATTCGAGTTCATGCAAGTTTCGCTACGGCTTCTTTAAATTCTGGAATTCCTTGAATCAATGGATGAATATCATACCAACGCTGCATCTCTCCATCATCATCCAAATAGCGGTATTCTAAAAGACAACGGTTATACATCAAACTCCGATACAAGTCATCATTAATAATGCGCTTAGAACAAGACACTTCCGCTAACAGACACCATTGATGATTTTCCACAGCGCGGCGATAAGTATCTTTGGCTTGAGTAATTGCTCGCCGCACCGCCTTTTCTGAAACAGGTAAATCTTCAGTACGTCCAATGGCATCTTGAGTTAACAATAGCAAATTCCTCACATGACCTCCACTCATCAAACAAAGTCTGTCTAAGGTTTGGGGACTGTCGAAAATTTCCGTTTCTAGTGATAGTTCGGGTGCAATTTGCCGGACTCGTTTCTTAATTACTTCCTTAACTTTTTCGAGTCCTGGCTGATAAACGTCTCCCTCGAAAGTTTTTACCATAATCATCGGCAAAATTTGGGGGTCGCCGTAGATATCTCTGAGGTCTGTTGCCCTAGTAGAATAGACCATTGAAATCGGTACAGTGTAAATCAAATGGCAATCTAAAGCTTGAAGTTGTTCGCTACGGTCTAAAAAGACTTCTTCATAGTTGGTGCGTTCTCCATCTTTAACTAATACCATCCGGTCTAAGTTATCGACAATTACCGCCAGTTTCTTGTAGCCATTAGGTAAGTGCTGTTTTGCATCCAACAAAAATTCATTTAACACCTGAATTAAAGTGACGGTGTAAGGATCAATTTTTTGGCGAATCTTCTGGCGTAATTCAGGAACAGCCCTTAAATTTGCAGTTAACTTAGCGAATTGAGCAAGCTGCACTTCCACTGCCATACTCTCAAACTCTATGGGAGTCAGCGCCAAATCTTTCAAATCTTCCCAACGACCTTTCAACCAGTTGAGTATGGGACGAGGACTAGCAATTCCTTTTAAATCTTTGAGCAAACGGCGGGTACAGGCGAGGAGAATATCTGTATATTGGGCATCTTCAGAATCGATATCCTCTTCATCAGCCGCAAAATACACAACATAAAATTCCCGATTTTCTAAATATTTCTTTAACCTGAGTAATTCTGTAGACTTCCCCGCACCCCGATGACCAGAATACAATTGGCAAGTATTTGTATCTGCCAATCGCATCCGATTTCCCAACTCTTGCTCAATATCCGCATCTCCCCGCACATCTTGACAATCTACATATTTTGGATCGCCTGCTGGTAAGGGTTCAAAGGGGTTAAAGGCATTGTAGAGTTTTGCGAGTAAGTCAGTACTATTAACCATAGGTAAAAAATATAGCAATCATGCTCATAATAATGGAGATTAAGCAGAGACGCGATTAATCGCGTCTGTACTAGGAAGTAGGGAAATCCGAATCAGAAATGGGGGCAAACAATGCTCAAAAAAGGTGCGATCGCCTAAGCTATGCTTTTAAAATCCTAATTGGTATCATGTCCTTCTGTATTCTCCGGGTTTATCCTGGAAAGCAGAGAGCTAGGCTGTATAAGCCACTATCATCATTTCAGATACTAACATCGAAAAATTACCAATTATGCTAGAACAAGGCACTATCAGTATTCATACTGATAATATTTTCCCGATCATTAAGAAGTCGCTCTACTCAGATCACCAAATTTTCTTGCGGGAACTCGTATCCAACGCTGTAGACGCTATCCAAAAGCTGAAAATGGTATCCCGCGCCGGAGACTACGCTGGAGATATCGGCGAACCGGAAATTGAAATTGCCATTGACAAAGATAACAAAACCCTATCCATCTCCGATAACGGTATCGGGATGACCGCAGATGAAGTTAAGAAATATATCAATCAGGTTGCCTTCTCTAGCGCTGAAGAATTTATTCATAAATATGAAGGCAAATCAGATCAACCTATAATTGGGCACTTCGGTCTTGGTTTTTACTCTTCCTTCATGGTGGCGCAAAAGGTAGAAATTGATACTCTCTCCTATCAAGAAGGAGCGCAGGCGGTTCACTGGACTTGCGATGGTTCTCCAGCTTTCACCCTAGAAGATTCGTCTCGGACAACTCGTGGTACTACTATTACTCTCAGCCTGCAAGGAGAAGAAGAGGAATTTTTAGAGTCAGCACGAATTAAGAATCTTGTCAAGACCTACTGCGATTTCTTGCCAGTACCAATAAAACTAGAAGGTGAGGTATTAAATAAGCAAAAAGCACCGTGGCGAGAGTCTCCGAGTAATCTGAGTCAAGAAGAGTATTTAGAGTTTTACCGCTACCTGTATCCTTTTCAGGAAGAACCTCTGTTATGGGTGCATTTAAATACAGACTATCCCTTTATCATCAACGGGATTTTGTATTTCCCCAAAATGAGGCCGGATGTAGATGTTACTAAAGGACAGATCAAGCTATTTTGCAATCAAGTTTTTGTCAGTGACAACTGCGAAGAGATTATCCCGCAATTTTTGATGCCGATGCGGGGTGTGATTGATAGCACCGATATTCCCCTGAACGTATCGCGGAGTGCCTTGCAAGGCGATCGCACCGTGAAGCGAATTGGTGACTACATTGCCAAAAAAGTAGGCGATCGCCTCAAAGAACTTTTCCGCGATAATCGTGAACAATACATCAGTGCTTGGAAAGACCTCGGCACCTTTGTAAAATTTGGCGTTCTCAACGACGATAAATTCAAAAAGCAAATCGAAGATATCATCGTCTTCCGCACCACCGCCAAGCTGACAGAGAAAGTTGCTGCTGAAACTCCAGTAGTTGAAGTCCAGTCTTCAGACGGCGATGCTTGGCAAGATGTGACTCCTTCACCCAGTGCTGAAAACTCAATACCCACTGCTCCTTACACCACACTGAAAGAGTATCTAGAACGCAACAAAGAACGCAACGAAAACCGAGTTTTCTACAGCACTGATGAAACAACCCAAGCTACATACATAGAACTGCACAAAAATCAAGGTTTGGAAGTCCTGTTTATGGACTCCTTCATTGACACCCACTTTATCAACTTCCTAGAGCGGGAATATCAGGATGTTAAGTTTACACGGGTAGACTCAGATTTAGATAATACTCTGCTGGAACAAGATAAAGATAAGGAAATTGTCGATCCTAAGACTAACAAAACCCGCAGTGAGACGATTAAAGAGTTATTTGAGAAATCGCTCAACAAACCCAAACTCAACATCCGTACCGAAGCGTTGAAATCAGACGATCCTCAAGGTACACCACCTGCGATCGTGCTTTTACCAGAGATTCTTCGCCGCCTGCGAGAAATGAATGCCATGATGCAGCAGGGAACAGCAGAGTTTCCTGAAGATCACATTTTGCTGGTGAATACTGCTCACCCGCTAATTCAAAATCTGGCAAATCTGAACCAAGGTACTATTATCCAAGGTGATGGTCAATCGTCTACAGATCAGTTAGTGAACTTGATTTGTCAACACGTCTACGATTTAGCGCTGATGTCTCAGAAAGGATTTGACGCTGAAGGAATGAAATCTTTCGTCGAGCGATCGAATGAGGTACTCACCAAGCTGACTGAACAAGCTAGTAAATAGTTGGGAATTGGGTATGGGGAATTGGGTATGGGCAAGAGGACAAGGGGACAAGGAGAATTGGGGACAAGGGGAAAGACTTGTTTCAAGTTCTCACCTCTTGTCCCCTTGTCCCCCTGCTCCCCTTCCCCATCATCTCCCCCACTCCCTTTTCCACTTCTGTTGTCTAAGACATAGAATGGAAAGGCTGTATTAAAATAACAATCTGGAGATACTTGCTATGTCTCGTCGCTGTGAACTAACTGGTAAGAAGGCAAATAACGCCTTTGCTGTTTCTCACTCCCATCGTCGCACAAAACGCCTTCAGCACGCCAATCTGCAAAGCAAGCGTGTTTGGTGGGCAGGCGGAAATCGCTGGGTAAAATTAAAGCTGTCCACCAAAGCAATTAAAACCCTAGAAGTTAAAGGGTTAGAAGCAATGGCGAAAGAAGCTGGTATTAACCTCAATCATTACTAAGTAATCTGGATTTGATAACCTGAGACTATGTACGGGAGACAGGATAAGCGGCTTTGCCGCTATTCATCCTGGTTCCCTACCAAAATAGAACTGAAATTAGACGGCTCATTACCCAAAATTAATTCTTAATTACGTTAGCGTAGCGGTAGCGAGTCCGCGAGCGTCATTACGAATTATCCCTGTTGCATCTGCTTTTGTACCCAAAGACGAAAAGCTTTGAATGTTGCATTTCTGCCTTCGGTTATAGTTTGCTCAAGATATTGAGTAATCGCTTCACCTAATTTAAATTGAGGAAAATTTAGGCTTTGCTGAGACTCTACATAATGACCATCTTGCAGAACATTAATTTGGAGCTTTCCTTTGTTAAAACGCCAAAGCTCAGGTACTTCTAATGCCTCATAAATATTAGGATGAGTGCGAGAAGTAATGTCAACTTCTATAGCTAAATCTGGAGGGGGGTCTACTGTTAAATCTAGACGCTTCTTCCCACGAATCTTAAATTCATTTTTTATATAGAAACACTGGTCAGGTTCTATACCTTGAGACATTACTTGGTTTTTGAAAGTTGTAGAACCAAGACTTATGAACTCAGTATTTAGCTCTTCCAGAAGCGCTTTGACTAAATCGCCAATAATTTCTTTATCATATTCATGTTCTGGCAGTGGTGCCATAATCTCCAGTATTCCCCTGTCATAAGCAATTCGTGCTACACGGTGTTCCCCTAAATCCTCTAGAATTGTTTCCAATTCCTGCCAGGTTACATCTCGCAGTAACACTCTTTGTCCTGGTGGAACATGGATGCGCTTTAATTCCAACAACATCATCTCCACTCCCAGTAGCTTATATCTAAATTTAGCTTACTCTACTAATTCATTGCGACAATTTTTGCTTGTATCGAATTGTCGAATGCTTACACGCCGCAGCTTGTTGTCGGATATCACTCCTCATAGAAGTGCCAGCAGAGGAGCATAGTTTAAAGAAAAAACCTCTGGGGACTCCAGAGGTTTTAGTTCCTGATTTAGTTTCTATTGGTTACTACAATTTGTTTTCAGTCTTTTCCAGATAGAGAAGGAAATTATTTGATTTGAAAGGACTTAAGGGTAAGCACAGTTTATAGAAGTGTCTAAATATACTAAGAAAAATAATGAATGACCTTGCAAAAATATTTATTGAAGCAGAGGAAATTGTCAACTTTTTCAAAAATTTAGTAAAACCTGTCTTTAGCTAGAGAAAATTAGTCGTAAATAGGTCTACAAATGCTTTTTTGACAAACTAGAATATTTTCATACTATAGATAGATATCTACATCATAAATATGGCAGATAGTAAGGGATGTAGTTTTCCTACTAT
Organism: Nostoc sp. FACHB-133; assembly: GCF_014698055.1. Lineage (NCBI taxonomy): Bacteria > Bacillati > Cyanobacteriota > Cyanophyceae > Nostocales > Nostocaceae > Nostoc > Nostoc sp. FACHB-133. Next base: position 85,088 of record NZ_JACJSH010000030.1, on the reverse strand, counting down.
GGGCAGATGTAGACTTAATATAAACTCATAACAATCCTGTATTTTTTAGCCAACAATAAGTTAGGTATCTTGCCGTTTGTTCCGATAATAAATTTTAAACGAGCAATTATTTAGGATTTATGAAAAACTATACATGGCAGGGGCAATTCATGAATTGACCCTACCAGAGAATCAGGGTTTTGACTATTGTTTGCGTAACTCCTATTATTATGAAATTGGAAACTCTATGTTAAACTCATACTTTTTTTTATTCAGATAATTTGTAATGTTTTAGTGAAATTATTATCAAGATTTGATAAATATTTTTATTTTTTGTGAAAGCTATTGACTAAATATAGGATTATCCTTAAATAAAGAATAGTGGATTAAGATAAAGATTGAGTAGCTGTCACTTCGGCGTTGCAATTTTCTTCGAAATAGATTCAAATTTAGGACTATCTACTGATGAGAAAGCCACTAGTTTTAGATAGTCTAAGAAGTAGATTCTTATTCATACCTGACCTTGAATGTTTTTAGCTTCCCATTAACCGAACAAGATCAAACTTTTCTTTGGTAATCAAAACTTAACCTACTTAAATATTAGTAGGTTAATCTATAAACCGTATTGTAGAACTTAGTAAAATTATCAATATAAGGGCTACCCGAAGCCTTGAAAGTGTTTACCTATTACCATCAATTAGGGGTAATGGTCTTAACCAATACCATTATTGCACCGGGCTTCAGGAAAATCTGTCAAATTTTAGCGGCTGACCAGTGATTGGTTTAATGGTTTGAAGTATTTTTATTCCAAGTGAAGACCATTAACGTCCAATTTGAATTTATTAAAACCTGAATCAAGACAGTAATATTGCTCCTAAATCATCAGAATATTAGGGGTATATATACCTGTCGCTATTTGCACACCACTTCCATATTTAATTAACCTTCTCGGCTCAATTAATTTGCAGTTGTATATCCTGGTATCTCAGGATTAAAAACAGTTGCAAAAGACACATTTACCCACATTTGATACTTGGTATAAACTGATAAAAATTATGTCAGAAAATTTCAGTCAAGAGAAAGCTCTTGAATGCTATGACATGCACGAGAGCAAGTTCTTAACACCTTTTCAACGGAAGGCACTGCTGAAAAACCTGCAAGCTAATTTACAACCAGAATATCGTCGGCGGATTGAAATTATGTTGCTTGCTGATAAAGGTAAATCTCAAAGCCAAATCTGTGAAATCTTAAGTTGTTCTCAGGAAATGGCACGGTACTGGATTGGTGTTGCAGAGGCAGGTTTAGCACATAAATGGAATGAGCGACCGATAGGTAGACCCAAGACTGTTAACGATCAATATATTGAACGCTTGAAAGAATTGGTAAGTAATAGTCCGCGTGAATATGGTTACGCATTTAGCTGCTGGACAGCACAATGGTTAAGTAAACATTTAGCAAATGAATTTGGCATTGCAATTACCGATCGCCATGTTAATCGGCTGCTAAAAAAAATGGGGCTTTCTACTAAACGCAAAAATTCTTGTCCACAAGAAACTGACAAAAATAAAGATGCTGGTATTACAATCTGCGACTTGCAATCTAACTCTGAACCTAGTTTGCATTGGTCATTTAATCTAATTCAGACCAATAACTAATACTGTTTTGGAGGTTAGAAAATGCCATCAGCGTTTTCCCAGCAATATTTAGCTGAACAAATTACCCAAGTCTTGGGTAAGTCGCTGTCAAAGGAAGAACTTGATACGTGTCTTGGAGGGCTGAAGATTGTCGAACCACAAATAGCAAAGCAGTTTTGGCAAGCAACTACAACTGACACAGGAATTTATATTGTCCTGAGTGGTAAAGTCAGGCTGCTGGATAGCTCTAATAATTTAATTACTACTCTCTTTTCTGGATCGTCATTTGGCGAGTTGACTTTATTTCCAGAAAAGGAATTTAGTCCTTATGTGGCTAGAGCTTCGGCAAACTTAAAGCTTTGCTATATCAACCAAGAGATTTTACAAGAGGTAATTCAGACATCGCTTAGTGTCCGCGATCGCCTTTTAAGACGCGCAGAGGTCTGGGATTTACTGCTGTTATGTTGTTACAACTCCTTAATTGGGCATAATGGCACCATTGAGGAGACGTTTAAAGCGCTATCTCTATTTGAGCGACACAATCTAGAAAGTGGTTCCTTAAGTGCCAATCTCACTAAAGATATTAAGCTTTGGTTGCTGTATCGGGGCGAACTGCTAGATTCTCATGGGCGAAGATTGACACCTGGAAGCATCTATCTGAATCCCAAAGAGGGAAGTTTGCAGGTAGCGCGATCAGCGATCGCTTACAGTTTGAGTAATGCGGATTGGCAAACAGCCCTACAACACTGGCCGCAATTAGCAGAGTTGATAGATTCCCAAGAGCCTCAAACTGTCCTGGAAAGTGGAGATTTGGGGCTGGGGACTAGGAAAAACTCTTCCCAATCCCCAATTCCCAATTCCCAATTCCCAATTCCTAGCATTGAGCCAAAACAAAACCAAAGGAGACAACGGCCGTACTTTCCTAGCCCAAAGGTAAAGGCTGGGCATTGGTTGGGACGCTTGACTAAACGGTATCCGTTTTTTGAACAACAAAGCGCCTCTGACTGTGGGGCATCTTGTCTGGTGATGATTAGTCGCTATTGGGGGAAGCGCTTTAATGTCAACCGCATCCGAGATTTAACTAACGTCAGTCGCAGTGGGGCATCAATGCGGGGTTTGACAGCCGCCGCAGAAAGTATCGGCTTTGCTACCCGTCCGGTGAAAGCTAGCTTCGATAAACTAGCCCAACAACCCCTACCTGCGATCGCTCACTGGGAAGGTAAGCACTATGTTGTCGTCTATGAAGTCAATAAAAAACGGGTGATTATTGGCGACCCCGCCATTGGTCAACGTACCCTTACTGCTAGCGAATTTAAAGCCGGTTGGACTGGTTACGCCCTGTTATTACAACCCACAGACTTACTCAAAGAAACCCAAGAAGCGACTACAGCATTTTGGCAGTTTTTTGATTTAGTCAAACCTCACTCGCAAGTACTGCTAGAAGTGTTTATCGCTTCGGTGTTGATTCAAGTATTTGGACTAGTTACACCTCTATTTACCCAGCTACTGTTAGACCGAGTAATTGTCCAGGGTAGTACCCTAACTTTAAACGCCGTTGGTTTAGGCTTACTAATTTTTGGTTTTTTCCGCGTTGCTCTGAATGGACTGCGGCAATATCTACTAGATCACACAGCCAATCGTCTGTCACTAACACTGCTGGTAGGTTTTATTAAGCATACCTTTCGCTTGCCCCTAGCTTTTTTTGAGTCGCGGTACGTTGGCGATATTGTCTCTCGCGTCCAAGAAAATCAAAAAATTCAGCGCTTTCTAACTGGAGAAGCACTATCTATTGTTTTGGATTTGATGACAGTATTTGTCTATGTGGCATTGATGTTTTGGTATAGCTGGCAAATGGCATTGTTCAGTTTAGCGATCGTCCCGCCTTTTGTATTATTGGCGCTGATCGCTACACCTTTTTTGCGTCGCATTAGCCGCGAAGTTTTTAATGCTTCAGCTAAAGAAAACAGTTATTTGATTCAATCCCTCACGGGTATTCGCTCAGTTCGCTCAATGGCAATTGAGCAGACAGTCCGATGGCATTGGGAAGAACTGCTGAATAATGTCATTAAAAAGACCTTTAGCGGTCAGGTAATTAGTAACCAACTACAAATTTTTAGTTCTAGTATCGAATCACTAGTTACTACAGGACTACTTTGGTTTGGTGCATGGCAAGTAATTCAAAATCAACTAACCATTGGACAATTAATTGCCTTCAATATGTTGTTAGGAAACGTCATTCGACCTTTCCAACGACTCGTTGTCTTGTGGAATCAGTTGCAAGAGGTGATCATTTCCACTGAGCGAATTAATGATGTTTTAGAAGCAGAGCCAGAAGAAGATTTACAATTTCAACCACGTCAGACTTTAAGTAGTTTACGCGGTCATATTGTATTTGAAAATGTGACTTTTCGTTATCATCCAGAAAGTGATATTAATGTCTTAGAAAACCTCAGTTTTGAAATCAAACCTGAGCAAACTATAGCCGTTGTGGGGCGTAGTGGTTCTGGAAAAACAACCCTCTCCAAACTGATTTTAGGGCTATATCTGCCGACGGATGGCAAAATTTTGATTGATGGTCAAGATGTGACTAATATTTCTCTGCGATCGCTCCGCTCCCAAATCGGCGTTGTAGACCAAGATACCTTTTTGTTTGGCGGTACGATTCAGGAGAATATCAGCATTGCTCATCCAGAAGTTTCGCAAGAAGAAATTATTGAAGCGGCGCGGCTAGCAGGAGCAGATGATTTTATTAAGCTAATGCCAATGGGCTACGAAACCCAAATTGGTGAAGGTGGGGGTATGTTATCCGGTGGACAACGCCAACGCCTAGCGATCGCTCGTGCTTTGTTAGGAAACCCCTGCTTCTTGATATTCGATGAAGCAACTAGTCACTTAGATGCTGAATCTGAGCGGATTATTCAGCACAACCTGACAAAAATTCTTCAAGGACGCACAAGTTTAATTATTGCTCATCGTCTCTCTACAGTGCGTAATGCTGACTTAATTTTAGTTTTAGATCGGGGCATTTTGGTCGAAAGCGGCACTCACGAGCAATTAATCGCTAAAAAAGGACATTATTTTTATCTAAATCAGCAACAACTAGCGCAAACAGGTTGAAAGGGACTCAGAAATAGGGGATGAAGGAAATTAGATATTCGTTCATCCACCTTTGAACCGGATTCATCCACCTCAAATACTCGTTCATCCACCTTTGAACTGGATTCATCCACCTCAGATACTCGTTCATCCACCTTTGAACTGGATTCATCCACCTCAGATACTCGTTCATCCACCTTTGAACTGGATTCATCCACCTCAGATACTCATTCATCCACCTTTGAACTGGATTCATCCACCTCAGATACTCAAAATCCCCAATCCAAACCTAATTACAAATTAGCCTGTCCCTAATCCCCAACGTCCAATTCTTATGCCAAACCCATCTAATAATTCATCATCCGCCTTCGCTATCCCAAAACCAACTGAATTTCACCTGGTGGAAAACACAAATGCCATCTTTCATCCTCAGACACAAAAAACATCTGAAGCAAATGATTGGTTTTATGGCACCGAGGAACTACTAGATGCCTTACCAAAACTCTGGACGCGCTCCCTATTGTATTTACTGGTAGGCTTTGCTGGAATCATCTTACCTTGGGCAATGCTTTCTAAAGTTGATGAAACAGGGAGCGCTAGAGGACGTATGGAACCTGAAGGAGCAACCCAAAAATTAGATAGTCCAGTTACTGGTAGCATTACCGCCGTCAATGTCAAAGAAGGCTCAACTGTAAAAGCAGGACAGATTTTAGTTCAATTAGAGTCTGATGTGCTGCGAACGGATTTGCAGCAGGTACAGACAAAACTGGAAGGTTTATTGAATCGGCGATCGCAACTGGATCTCCTGAAAAACCAAATTATCTTGACGATTAACATCCAAGAACAACAAAATAAGTCCCAAGAATTAGAAAAACTTGCTCAAGTTAGTCAGGTACAGCAAAATCTTAATGCTAAACAGAGTACCTATAACTCACAAAGACTAGAAAAATTGGCTTTAGTGCAACAAGCTAGCCAGAATATCAGTTCTACCCAAATTGCTCAAAAGTTAGCAAAGAGTCGTTTCAGCCGAGATGTCACAGAAGTTGCGCGTTATCGCCAGCTTTTGCGGCAAGGTGCAATTCCCCAAATCAAAGTTGTGGAATTAGAAAAGATTGCAGAAGAAAGTCAACGCTTACAGGAACAAGCAAAATCTGATATCACACAAGCACAGTTGCGCTTAAAAGAAGAACTTAACCGCTATCAGTCGTTGATGGGTCAAGCCCTTTCAGATATTCAGCAGGCAAAACTTAGTCTGCAAGAACAGCAAAGCAGCTATCGCAGTGTGGTACAAGCAGGTAGACTAGCGGTGCTGAAAAATCAGGAACAGCTTAAAGATTTACAAGGACAAATTACTAACCTGCAATCAGAAATTGCTCAAACAGGAAGCCAGATTGCATCTTTACAGCTACAGATGCAACAACGAATAGTGCGATCGCCTATTGATGGCACAGTTTTCGAGTTGCCTATCCACAAACCAGGATCTGTAGTAGAACCAGGACAGATGCTTGCCCAAATTGCGCCCAACAATACTCCTTTGATTCTCAAAGCGCAGATGCCTAGCCAACAAAGCGGTTTTTTAAAGGTAGGAATGCCAGTTAAAATCAAATTTGATGCTTATCCCTTCCAAGATTATGGGGTAGTGCAAGGACGCGTTAGCTGGATTTCGCCTAACTCGAAAGTTCAAACGACGAATCAAGGTAACATCGAAACCTATGAGTTGGAAATCTCCCTACTTCAGCCTTATATCCAAACTGCCAACAAACGTATCCCTCTAACACCAGGTCAAACTGCAAGTGCAGAGGTGGTTATCCGCCAACGCCGGATTGTAGATTTTATTTTAGATCCGTTTAAGAAGTTACAACAAGGTGGTTTGGAGCTTTAGGAAATTGCCAACTTACAGCAATTTTCAGGTAATTAAACTGTAGCTTAGAGCATGAACAACAAGAACCCCGACTTATTAAAAAAGTCGGGGTGAGCTTCATGGTTCAATTTCTATCAAGCATTACTAACTTGTATTTGAACAATTATTTCATCTTAATTTTTAATTACTTATGTCTTTTGCTGGTTTTTATAATCTTAATGCAAAAATATTAATTTTATAAAAAGATTTTCACAATCGCACAAAATTAAATATTAAGGCTACTATTAGACAGAGGCAATAAATAATTAAATCTGAAAATTACAGTATAGATTTAATTAATATTGTCCGATTAATCCTGATAATATCCTAATGATTTAGGTAGCCATTGGAGGAATTAAATTATGTCAAATGTATTGACTGTTTCTCCTGATGATATTCTTGACCACATAAAACTTGCTTGCCAAATCCCTAATGTATTAGAGTCGATCGCAACCAAAAAAATTATTGAACAGGAAGCGAAAAAGGCAGGTATTCAAATTGGTTTAGAAGAACTGCAACGCGCAGCAGATAGCCTGCGTTTAGCCAACCAACTGCTCAAAGCAGAAGATACTTGGGCGTGGTTAGAAAAATATCATCTTTCTTTAGACGACTTTGAAGCAATAGCCGAAAACAACCTTCTCTCAGCCAAATTAGCAAATCATTTATTTGCAGACAAAGCTGAACAATTTTTTTATGCACACCAACTCGATTACATTGCAGCAGTCACTTATGAAGTTGTATTAGATGATGAAGATTTAGCGCTAGAACTATTTTATGCGCTGCAAGAAGGAGAAATTAGTTTTCAACAAATCGCCCGTCAATACATTCAAAATACCGAAATACGCCGGGCTGGAGGATATCAAGGAATACGTCTACGCACTGATTTTAGACCGGAGATTGCAGCAGCCATCTTTGCTGCTAATCCCCCACAAATTCTCAAGCCAATAACTACTCCCAAAGGAGTGCATATAATTGCAGTTGAGGAAATCATTAAACCTCAATTAGACGAACAAAGACGACTGAAAATCATTGGAGACTTGTTTACTAATTGGTTAAAGTCACAAACTGCTGCTATGGAAATAGTCACAAAGCTCACAAAGGATGCTAGTTCTAAAGTATCTAAAGATGTTTTAATACAGGCTTAATACCATTACCATCATTTGTGGTGGCTTTAGCGCTTTTCTGGTTGCAGCCAATCTCTTACGCAACGCAACCATGCCACTGTTCTAAGATAGGATTGCTACAAGTATTGACGTTAGGGGAGAGGTGACAGCTAATAGAGAATAATCTGTACCCAATCCCCTTAAATATCAGTGTTTAATTTCCAAATTAAGTATGTAGCATCCTAACTGGACTTTTTCTGCCCACAATTCATATTCCAGACGCAAATTCTCTGGTAAAGGATGTCCGTTGAGAGTTAGGCTACTAGTAAAATTTCGTAACCGAATAGGGTCGTTAGGTTGCAACGACTCAGTTGGCAACCAATAGCGACTAATACCATAAACGCCCTGTTCCCAAAAGTGACGATAACTCACTTGAGCGTTACCTTGCATAGTCATGATGACTCGATAAGGGGAAATCTCTAGCCACAAAATTCTAGGACTGTTAGGGGCGTAAGCTTTGCTCTTACTTTGGGGAAGCGTATCCTCTGGACTTACGACACTCTCTACTTCGCAGCTTATTAGGGGCGGTGCAGTTAGCAGCAAATGGAATCTATCAGTATCTTTTTGATACAATGTCGCAGCAGTTTCGACAACAGACCAGATTGGTAGGTCAGTGGAAATAAGTGATAAGCACACGGGCTTGCGGTGATGAGTCAGCATGGGAGCGATAAGGGCTAAAAGCTATTGAACAAAGTGAAATGAACACTCTAGCTGTCTAATAAATCAGGATAAGGAACTAAATAGTAAAACAGGCTTAATATTAATGAATCCGCTAATTTGTTATTAAGCTACATAAATCCGCATATAAACGGGTGTAATGTCAGCTTAGAAAGCAAAATCGGTACTTTTTCTAGAGACAGCTAATTCGTAAGCAAAGCTTGTAAATATTCTAAGGCTATAGCCTTAAAACAGTGAGAGTCGTTTTGGATGCTAAGAAACCTTCTTGAGGGAGACTTCCCGTAGCTTGAAGTAAGTTTCATACAGCAAAAGGTGATAGGATACTGGCAATAAGTCACCAGCAGTAAAAAACAAAGTCCCTGCTGAACTTTCGATGTATTCAAAAGCCAGTGTATCCTAATATCGGCTTCTGTTATAACCCAGAGACCGGACTTCAAAATGTAGTATGTATTTATTTTACAAAAATACCTTAAATGTTTATCGAACGCATTAAGTATAAATACTTAATGCAGTCTGGATTTGAGGTTAATGAACAACATTGCAGCCATAGCTAACTACTCGAAATTTATCTAGAATCTATTAATTACAAAAATATTATTTAGGGAAAGTTAATATTCCTATACTTAAAGGTATTAATTTATCTATCAAAGACGGAATCGCACAGAAAAATCACTGATAAGAGTGAGATTACTGCAACAGAACGAATCTTTAACCACCCAAATCAACTTTCTGAAGGTCAGTCAATAAGCTGACTTTAGTTATAACAGATGAACCGACGGTTGCATTAGATAGCAAAATATCCCAAGAAGTGATGAATTTGCTATCAGAGTTGAACGAGCAGTGAATGACTATTGTGATAGTAAATCACAAACAAAATATTGCAGATCAAACAAAACAACTGATTTATGTCCAGGATGGTTTAATTGTCTCTTGATTACCCAGATATGAAATAACTAATCTAGATTTTTTTGCAATTATTTTCTCTGCTCAACAGTCTTGTTACTTACTCATTGCTGTTAAGAATTTTTGGAACTTTGAAAAATTCGCCTTCCTGTTCAGGCGCACTGTTAAGAATACTTTCACGATTAGCATAGGGTTGCAATTCATCCTCTCGTGTGATATTGCTAACATCAATTGCCCGTGTTGTTGGGGGCACATTACTGACATCCAGCTCATCCAACTGTTGAATATAATCCAGAATACTTCCTAATTGGGTAGTAAATTGTTCCTCTTCTTCTGGAGTCAACTCTAAACGAGCCAGATTAGCTACTTTATGAACTTGTTCTTGGTCAATCATAAATTGTTCTTTTTCATTGGTCATTTTTCATTGGTCATTAGTCCTTAGCAAGTGACAAAGAACTAATGACTAATGACTAAAAGAATACGTCAATTTGCGATCGCCCGGTGGTTTTCAACCAGTTTTGGGCTTCGATGTAGTTATTGGGAGCCATGCGAATAGCTCGAATCCAATAGTCTGCGGCTTGGTCAAAGAGTGCTTCGCCAGCCTCGTTATCTCCTGCTTCTTTTTCCTTCTCGCCTTGGTAGTGATAAATCACGGCGATATTGTTCAAGGCTTGGGGTAGGCGTGGGTTTAACTCAATTGCCTGGTGATACAGTTCTAAAGCTTTGTTGTGGTCGCCGTTGCTGGCATAGATTAGCCCCATGTTGTAGAGAATATAACCGCGATCGTTGGTATCTTCCTCTAGTGTTAAAGCTTCTTCATAGTACTCCAATGCTTCAGCATATTCCCCTTCTGCTTGGGCCGACATGCCATCTCGATAATAAACAAACGCTTCTTTAGCTTTTTTGTTGGTTGGCAGGATCTTCAAGATGATATCTGCCATCACTGTAAAAGATTTGTCAACAAAATTATCGTTTTTTTGTGTTCTTGGCATATTTGTCTCTGGGTATTACTAGGTATGGGGCATTGGGTATGGGGCATTGGGCATTGGGCATGGCACAAGAGGTAGAAGTGCAAAGGGGCAGAGAGGAAAAACTTACTGCAACTTCTCCTCTGCTCCCCTGCTCCCCTGCTCCCCTGCTCCCTCATCTCCCTCATCTCCTAATCCCTTAGCACGCTCAATAGTTAATTTAACTGATTTGTGGGGGCGTTCTCCTCACTGAGTGGGATGATGCACTCTGGGCTATTATGCCGAGAGTTGTTTACCAAGGTGCTAACTGGGTACGCAATCATTGCTGGCGCTGGATAGGGACGCAATAGCTGCTGTAGGGTTTGGGGCGTTTGGACTTGAGAATCTAGCCATAAATCGTAATCTTTTGGCTCTAGAATCACTGGCATCCGGTCGTGGATAGGTTGAAGTAATTCGTTTGCTGCCGTTGTCAAAATTGTACAAGAGATTATTTCTTCGTTAGCAGGCGATCGCCATTTCTCCCATAAACCGGCAAAGCCGAAGGGTTGCCCATTTTCAAGACGAAAATAAAACGGCTGCTTTTTACTTTTACCTTGTTGACGTTGCCACTCATAAAAGCCATCGGCTAACACTAAACAGCGACGATGTTTAAAAGCCGAACGAAAAGCTGGTTTTTCGGCAACAGTTTCTGCCCTAGCATTAATCAGCTTTGCTCCCATTCCTGCATCTTTTGCCCATGAGGGAATTAATCCCCAATGCAACTGCTGAAATTCACGCTTTTCGCTTTCGGGGTTTTGTAACACAGTTGCCACCATTTGGGTAGGCGCGATATTAAAATCGGCTGCTAAATCTAGAACTGGCTCCACATAGAAAACTTGGGCTAAAGCTTCTGCTGACTGGTTTAGAGTAAATCTTCCACACATACTTTTATTCCCAACCACTAACTAAATTAAATATTTCAATCTAGAAATCAATAATATGTTTTTTATTTTTTCAGATAATTTTATTTAGTACTCAAAAGCTAAATTTTAAAAGAAATTATCCGGTTTTTGGAAAATATTTTGGTAAAATATTGTATTTTAAGCCTTCACTTATCAACATATTGATAACTGCATTTTAGCATGGAACTACTGCGTTTGTACGATTTTTTACCTTCCGGTAATGGTTATAAGATACGTCTTTTATTCACACAACTAGGTATGCCTTTTGAAAGGGTAGAGCTTAATATTTTGAAAGGCGAGACTCGAACACCAGAATTTTTAAGTAAAAATCCTAACGGAAAGATACCTATTCTAGAAATTGAGCCAGGGCAATACTTAGCAGAATCAAATGCCATATTGGTATATCTGAGTGAAGGGACAGAATTTTTGCCTTATGACCGCTTTTTACGAGCGCAAGTGCTGCAATGGTTATTTTTTGAACAGTATAGCCATGAACCTTTCATTGCTACATCAAGATTTTGGATTTCTATTTTAGGTAAAACTGAAGAATATAGTGAAGCTATTAAGGAAAAACGCGAACCAGGTTATGCAGCACTTAACTTGATGGAAAAACATTTAACCTCTAACACTTTTTTTGTAGGAGAGCGTTACACAATTGCTGATATTGCCTTGTTTGCTTATACTCATGTAGCTGACGAAGGTGGGTTTGATTTAACACCATTTTCTTCTATTCAAGCTTGGATAGAAAGAGTTAAAGCTCAACCAAGATATATCAGCATTTCAGAAGTATAAAAAGTTGATTTTACAATATCATGTCTCTCATTTATTGCCTCTGCTAGGGGTTGTCTTGGCAAAGAGGTAAAGTTTTTCAAGAAGACATTACTCAGTATCAACTAAGTACCTGTATCAATTTCTATCAGCTTTTGACGAGAGGATAAACCCGACTTGATTCTGATATCAGATTTGGCTACATCAAATTTATTTGCTAGGAGTTTAATTAACTCTTCATTAGCCTTACCATCAACTGGAGGCGATTTTAAATATACAGTCAGACTGCCATCAGGTTGTTCTTCAATTTTTTGCTGTTTTGAATTAGGTTTAACTTTGACTTTTTTTTGCATAACCCATTTTATATAATTGTCGCAGCCATAACCAACCTACAATACAACCCAATGCGTAATGAGGAAAATCCCACCATACAAAAGTAGTACCAAGTAATAATTTACCTATCAAGGTGGCACGAATTTCATTTAATAGTGGCGGATGCCAAAGTTGTAAGAATTCTAGTATACAGGTGATGACAAAAACCCATATAGGAATTTGGATTATAGCCGCCCGACTTCTGAACAACCAAAAAGCAAATAGACACCAAAATATTTCATAAAGTATATCTCCTCCGTAGTCATTAAACCACTGATGACCAGACCCACTGTAAAACTTAGAAAAAAGGCCCATCGGTACAACGATGAGCATAGAAATAATAATAAATATTGTTTGTTTACGAGATTCGAGCATTTTATGAAGGCTAAAGACTAAGGAAAATTTTAGCCTCTACACTGCTCTTTCTTAAGAATTCCTAATTTTGTATTTTATTAATAGTACTTACATAAAACTACACGCTGTAGGGTAAATACCCTGCGGGTGACGCTCGTACCTCTTTACAAGACGCTGCGCGTAGCTTGCTTCCCCACAAGGGTATGCTACCGCTACGCTAACGCTACTTCCTTGATGCCGGAGAACCCATACACCGGAATGGCTCACCGCTTTGCGCCTACATGAATTGCCCTAAGAAGAACATCTTTCTTTTCGGCTATTGTTTGCGTAAGTCTTGTTAGGGATATCTTCTGCTACCAGCGCCCACTACACCGATTTTGTGGCGATAGGAGAGTTCGGCACCGAACCAGCCGGAAGCGCTGGTCAGCGTACCAACAACGAGCGAAATTAACAGTCCCCAGGGAACTATTCGGGATTCAGCGTCGCCCCAACGTAGGAGGAAGTTGACGAGTGATAAAACTAGGATAGAAACGTTAAGGATCAAATGCACCCAACCGGCGGTGCGCTTGCGAACTCGTTCAATTTTCAAAAAGTCGCTCAGACCGATCGCAGCAGCGAGTAAACCTCCAGCTAATCCGAGTCCGATTAACCATAGCGAAGCCCTAGCCCAAAAGAAATCACCAGTTAACCAGTAGCCGATGTCACTTCCCAAGGCGGCGGCTAAAAAGGCGATGGGAAAGATCACACTCAGGGGATGTAGGGGATGTCCTGCGATCGCAACTGTGCTAGGTACGCCAGTATCCCGATATTCACTGTCATTACTTTCAATAACTGGTGGAATATTGGGAAAAGGTGTTGAACTTGTTTGCGTTGTTTCTGTACTTTCCATTATTTAGTATCCTCAATTAATTAGTTTTTAAGCAGAAGTGATTTGTTCAATATAAGCTTCAGATTGTAGGGTTAGCTTGCCTACCTCTGCTCTTAGTTGCCTAACTTGTAGATTCATTCCCTCTAAATCAAAATTACTCAAATTTAAAATCTCACTAGTTTCATCTATCAAGGCTTTTGTCAAATCTGGCGATATTTCTTCACTTTCGCCATACTCAACATTTTCTAGAGAAACTGTTTTTCCATTAGGGCTGATCTGAGGAATCGCGGAAAAAGCAACTTGGTGATTCTCACCTGTTTCTACTAATTTTATACTGGCATTTAGTACTATTTTTCCATAGCCAGGTAATCGAAACTCTACATTTTGTGGTTCAATAGCCGTCAATTGCCCATTAACATGGATTTTTTGACTTTGTAGCTGCGATCGCACATATTCTGAGTTAAAAGCTCGATTAATATCAGCTTCAGTTAAGACAACCTGGGCATTAGCTTCAGTAGCGACTGTCTAACTCAAGATCCAATCCAAAAAACTATCCAAGGAATGAGTACCGGATTGTTAGCTGGGGCTGGGGCCGCTTGCGGTGCAGTATGGCAGTTACGGCATGAAGATTGAGCCTAAACTACCACTAACCTGGAGTTCCGGGTTAGTGGTATGTTTCTGTAATAAAATTCTGATTTATATAGCTTTGGAAGAACACCGATCTATTAATGCACGAGCAAATTTCTGGTGTTGTTCAGCTAGATATTGAGGAGACATAAACTGAGCATTACCCATGAAGCGGTACACCCAGCGACAAAACTCCTCCAGCGATTGATCGCTCAGGAAGTTTAACAATATAATCTACGTAAGTAGGTTTGCTATGTGTCTTATTCATAAGTCTGGGTTAATCGCCTGGATTGATGAACGAAATAATCAGCTTTTTGGTCACTTACGTTGTTTTATTGACATTAGCTAGCTTTGAAGCAACAGGCGATAGCACTTGGGGGACTACAATGATTCGTGAAAAAATCGGTAGTCCCTACAAACTGATGCAGGTCTTGTCAGTTGTTAAGAGGATCTAGCACTACCCGTTCACCCATCCTTAAGTTTTCACTTATATCGGGCGAACGGGGCGTGCTTTGGTTCCAATGTTACTAACACCCCTTAATTAAGTAAAATACTTAATTAAGTGTATTTGCAACGAACCGATTATGGACTGACGGAAGTCCCAGGTGCCCCCTGTGAGTTAATTGTGAACAGTAACGTCGTATTATCAATTAAAGCTTTTGATCCCGCTGGTAAGAACGCTGTTGCTACAGTGTTATACGCGGCAGCAGTTAAGAGTCCACCACCATTGAAATTAGCAGATTCTTCAGCAGACATTTGGTAGAACAGTTCGTTCGGTTGACCAAATTCTATGATTTGATTTGACATAAATTGTTTACCTCACTTACGTTTTATAGGTTGATTAGAACCTATGAATTTATGATGAATTTAATTGGTATATTTAGCATGATTCTCAAGGAATAGATTAACAGAATATTTTTCTAACTTTCAGGTGACAACAAAAAAAATAGAATAAATAAATATTATTATGTTTAATTTCCTAAGCTGCAAAAAAATGTGCATTTATCAACTTCTGAGACTTTTATTTAATAAAGATTTGAGGCTTTATTTCCTCGCAGAAAAGAATAGTTATAGACAAAAATGAAACCTAAGAATATGTAAGCTTTTGGGCTATTACATCAGCCCAAAGTGATAAAAGCAATCGCAATGAATGTAAAGAAACCATTCTGTTTTCTTAGAAGAGGGTTAATTAATGTTCGTTTGGGGCCGCAAAGTATAATCCTCTGTAAACAACAGAAATAGCTCTGGAGAATTTGCCAAAGCACTTTGGCAAATTCTCCAGAGTGATCGCGTCCACTAGTTGAATCATTTCCCCATAGTTGTGTTGTTTCTAGTGGTCGTGTCTACTCTATCCACTGAGGGAAACAAGTTGACGTGAAACAAAAGACTGATTATGGACTGGGGAAAGCACCAGGGGGTGGCTGCGAGTTAATTGCAAACAGTAATGCCGTATTTATTTTTATATCATCCGGAATGTTTAACAGAGTTGCTAGGGTAATATACGCGGCAGCGGTTAAGAGTCCAGCGCCATTAATAGTAGCGGATTCTTCAACAGAAATTTGAGTGAACAATTCAAGGTCTTCGATAACTATCATGGTTTATTAAGAGTCGAGATTCTGGCTAAAACGGAAATTAGGACAAACGCATTTAAAGTATAAGAATCCTGGCATAAGAGAGGCAGCAAGGGTTTAAGTCCCCCACCAAAATATCCGATTTGGTGAATCGGAATTAGATGGGGTTGCAGCCTCATCTAAATTCCAATCTCCTGCTTCCTGCCTTCTTCACTAGCAAGGGTTTGGGCGTTTTATAAATTAGCCTATTTTTAAATTCAGATCCTTATCCAGCATGGATTTCAGAAACTCCGTGCGTTCGTCCTGGCTTACTTATTTAGATGATTTCCACCTAATCACTCGACTATAAGGATTATTTATTAAAGATTCATAAATCCAAAGACATAACTTACACTCTATCTTTTGACTATGCCAAAGGTTAAAGGTGAAAGGGCTATGTATTAGTCACATCTTTCTTAACAAAAGAATGAAAAGCTAGAAAGTAGATATAGTATTAGTTTCAGGAATTGAAGCTTTGTTTTGAGAAGTAGTAGAACGTGTTAAAAGCAATAGAAATTAATCAAAATATTGAAGAGAAGTAGGTAGTCCCTGTGAACTGGTATAGGTTTTGTCATTAACCACTTATTAGAATAGGAACTACCAGTAAATATCCCATGATAAAGCCTGCTGTTTAGTTTATTGCTCCTTTTATACATTTACAGCCAATGATTTTCAGGCTTTCTGACAAGCCAATTGTCTAACTGTGCTAACACTTCGTTGCAACGGACTGAATCGATATCTGGCTTGGGATGCAAAAAAGCAAGCATCTGGACGCATTTGCATTCTTGGTAACTTATAGAGAATAATCACAAATAAAGCAGCTTTGGCATCTTCGTGCGAGATAATAAATATAAAATATGGCGATCGCAATCGATTTTGGTACTAGCAACACAGTCATTGCTCGTTGGAACCCTGTAACCCAGCAGCCAGAAACCCTGACTCTACCAGGTTTATCAATTAAACAAAGTCTTAATCCGCCACTGATTCCCAGCTTGGTTTATGTTGAAGACGCAAGTCAAAATCAAGTCTTAGTCGGGCAACAAGTACGCGATCGCGGTCTTGACCTCAAAGGCGAAACGCGATTTTTCCGCAGCTTCAAGCGCGGTATTGGTGCAGATATCCAAGGTTTCTTACCCGAATTAGATGGGCAAATTGTCACCTTTGAACAAGTAGGACAATGGTTCCTCACCAAAGTAATTGAAGAACTAGCGCCCCTACAAGGTGGGTTAGATTCTCTCGTGTTAACTGTACCCGTAGACAGCTTTGAAGCTTATCGTCACTGGTTGGGAAACGTTTGCCAATCCCTCCCCGTTGAACAGGTGCGAATGCTGGATGAACCCACAGCCGCAGCCTTGGGTTATGGTTTAGCAGATCAAGAAATTCTTTTGGTGATTGACTTCGGCGGCGGTACTTTAGATTTGTCCCTTGTGCGGTTGGATCAAGGCGTGCAAGCAACTACAAAGCCGTTGGGATTTCTCCTCAAGTGGGGTAATAAGTCTCTGGCTGAAGATTCAAAACAAAAAGTTAAAACTGCCCGTGTCCTGGCGAAAGCTGGGCAAAATCTAGGCGGTACTGATATTGATAATTGGTTGGTAGATTACTTTGCCAAAACTCAAGAGTTGGCGGTAAGTCCCTTGACAACACGATTGGCAGAACGAGTAAAAATTCAGCTATCAACCCAAAACCAAGCTAGTGAAGTTTATTTTGATGATGAAACATTTGAAAGTTATGAATTGGAATTAAACCGCGACACTTTTGATAATATCCTCAAAGAACACGCATTTTTTGAGTTATTGGATGAGTCGATGACGACACTGTTGCAGCAAGCAAAGCGCCAAGGGATAGAACTTCCTGATATTAATGCCGTTTTGTTAGTTGGTGGAACAGTGCAATTACCAGCAGTGCAGACATGGATAAAACAGTATTTTGAGCCAGAAAAAATCCGTTGCGAACGTCCATTTGAAGCGATCGCTCAAGGTGCTTTACAGTTAGCACAAGGGATACAAATCAAAGACTTTCTATATCATAGTTATGGTATCCGCTACTGGGATCGCCGCAATCAGCGCCACAAATGGCATTCTTTAATTAAAGCTGGACAGGCATATCCAATGAGTCAACCAGTGGAATTAGTCTTAGGTGCTTCTTTAGAAAATCAGCCCAGCATTGAATTGATTATGGGAGAATTGGGAGCAGATACGGGTAGTACCGAAGTTTATTTTGATGGCGATCGCTTAATTACTCGCCGTCTGGAAAATACTGAAACCAGCGTCAAGCCTCTCAACGATCAAGAAGGCGCAAGGACAATTGCTCAACTGACACCAGCCGGATATCCTGGAAGCGATCGCATCAAAATTCTCTTTCAAGTTGATGAGCAACGCTTTTTGCGAATCACCGTCGAAGACTTGTTAACCAATGACACGCTTTTGGAAAATCAACTTGTGGCACAGTTGAGCTAAACTATTGCGCGTTTAACTAAAAGGATTTAAAAGTGGGATACCGCAGCCATCAAAATCCCGGATGTTGCGCGTTACTAAAGTCAATTGATGAATTTGAGCAGTAGCAGCAATCATCATATCTGCTTGGGTATGTGTTTTCCCACTTAATCTTAGTTGACCTCGCAATTCACCGGAGCGCTTGGCAATTTCAATCGTGATAGGCAATACTTGACAGTTATTTTCTAAAAAGCTCTCGAACCATATTTGAATTCTAGGGTTGGGCTTGAATGTCAATCCGTAAAATATTTCTTCAACGGTGATCGCACTCAAAACTATAGAGGAAACTCTTTCTGCCCATTTCTGTACACCAGAGTTAGGTTGGAGTCTTACTAATTCGCTGATAATGTTAGTGTCACAGAGAAAAGTCATCGATGGCATCAGCGAAAGGGTTAAGACGGTCTTGGCGGGTGGGTACTTCGAGGATATAATCTTCTTCAACAACTATCTGGCGTAGTTCTTTGAAAACATCAGCTAGAGAAATCTTTTCGTGCTGCTTGCGCCATGTCAAGAACTCCTCAAATATCTCAGCTTCAACAACAACAGCCACCAGTTCATTTCGGTTGTAGATGAGTTGCGGTTCCTTTGTGACAGCATGAATCAGTTCGGAGAACCTCTGTTTCGCTTCTGCAATTCTCCAGTTCATTCTCTTACCTCTTTTCTTCACGATCATGTCTATTATAGACATGATTTATGTCTATAATTTGGTATTTACTATGGAGCAATGTCCACGACGAGCTACGCCTACGCTTCTTCTCATTCGAGGCGAGTTATTTCTAGCCACCCATCTTTAACCATCCAAAAACTTGATTGACGGTTAGTGCAAGTTGAATTTCTGGTAATACAGGCAAAAAATCTTCTCCCTGGAGTAATACTGGTTGTTGGCCCGAACGGAAAACCAAAATTGAGCGATCTGTTGGATCAATTAACCACCCTAATCGACAACCATGTTGTAAGCAGTAAAGAATGTTGCCAATTACTCGGTTTGAACTCTGTTCTGGAGAGAGTATTTCAATTGTCCAATCTGGCCACAACAAAAAATCGTTGGGAACTTCCCCATCAACATCAAATGGAATTCGTGACCAGTTAAAAACCGCTACATCAGGGACAATTGAGCGCATATCAAAGCTACAACGCAACTCTGGAAATGCATAAGCAATTTTTTGGCTTTCTGCTACTTCGTTAATAGTATTGCAGAGTCTTAGCTGCAATCGACTATGCTTCCCTTTCGGCATTGGCTTAGGAATAATCTCACCGTTAATATATTCACTTGCAGGCTTTGTTTCTGGGAGCTTCAGAAACTCATCCAGGGTAAGTAGTTTAGTAGTTGGGTAGCTCATAGCTCCTAAATACTTCGAAGATGTGTTTTTAGTTTAGCAATATGTATAGACAGGTGCTTAACTCGTGAACGCACCCGTCCATATATCAAAGGCAGAATTGCAACTCTTAATTACGAATTACGAATTATTTATGCACCACTACTAAAGTCCCATAGCTAGCCCAATTGTAAACATTGCGTGCTTGCTTAACAGGTAAATTTACGCAACCGTGGCTGACTGGAGTGCCAAAACGATTATGCCAGTAAGCGCCGTGGATGGCGTAGCCTCTGTAAAAATACATCGTGTAAGGAACATCAGGAATATTGTAGCCCCTGCCTCGCATCCGATGAGTGCGATACTTAGAATTAATCCGAAATCTACCTATGGGTGTGGGAGTTGATCGCTTCCCTCCAGAAATACGGTATGAATAAACAAGTTTTTTGCCTTCCCATGCACGTAACCGTTGTTCTGACAAGTCAATTTCAATCAAGCGAGGTTGGGATGTTTGGCTGATATTAGACTCAGTGATGCCATTTTCATCTACTGACGCACCGATCGCTGTATCAGAGTGGCGATCGCCTGCTAACGGTGCTGACCAAGAAAATAAAGCCACCACCATCAGCGCCACACCTGTACAAAAAGTTTTGGAAGAACGAATCCCACCACTACGAATCCAGGATTGCATTATGCCTCACCTTCTAAAGTACGCAAAAATCATGAAGTGAAGTAATTTTCTGGAAACTACAAATTTCCAGGGTAATTACTAATTTGCTGTGAAGGATTTACGCAATTCATCCGCTAATGCTTTTCCAAACCAGTCCTAAACTAATCCGCATCTAATTAGTCATTGGTCATTTGTCATTTATTAATGACTAATAACAACTTTTACAAAAAAAATCTGTAATTTAAATGCGTCAATGCAAATTTTCCCGGAATTAATATTTGCATTTGTAGTTTCACACAGTAATTGTCAGGATTTACGCTTATTTCTTTGGGGCAAACTGGATAATACCAAATTTAGGAAAGGACTTTTTGTCCTAAATACCAAATTTAAAATCCAAAATTGGTCTGAATCCCCTTTTATATATTTTATTTCAAATTCAGTAATTACGACTCCGAAGATTCCCAGCATAAAATCTTGCTGGGAATCACTTAATTGTCTTGATTTGTTGTTATTAATTATTTTTCATAGATTGCCTTTTGGCTGGTTCACCTGCTATTTCTGGATGACTATTGGTGTCCCTACTGATGCCCACTGAAATAGCCATTTTGCATGTTTGGGTGCGATATTCACACAGCCGTGGCTTACTGGAGTGCCAAATTTTTTATGCCAGTAAGCTCCGTGAATACCGTAGCTACCTTGGTAAAACATCGCATAAGGAACATTGGGAACATTATAGTTTTCTCCCTGCATTCGCGTAGTTTTAAACTTGGATTGAATTTTAAAAGTACCAACAAGAGTGGGAGTAGCTTTTTTGCCAGAGGAAATAGCACTTCCATAAACCACTCTGTCACCTTCCCAAGCTATTAATCGTTGCTTTGAAAGGTCAATTTGAATCCAGCGCTGATCTGATTGTTGTAATGTCTGAATTTTTTGGGCAATTACTTGATCTTTAGAATTTGCCCAAACTTCACTCGTTCCAGTAGTAGTAAAAACACTTAAAGACAGTGCTGTACCAGTAAGCAGTATTTTTAAGCGATGCACCCAGTCAGGATAAATCAGTTTTTTCATTTTAGATACACTCACACTCAAATCATGAAGTCTTGAGAAACTTATCAGGTTTCACTTTTATTCCCTATCTATTAATTTAATAGACGTGAATTTTTAATAATTTGATTCTAATTTAACCTAACTGTTGTATGAGGTTTTTTGCCCTAGATGCGATCGCTTGCCAATTTCCCTCTGTGACAAGCTTTTTGGGAAATAATTCACCGCTCAAACCGACAGCGATCGCTCCGGCTTGCAAAAATTCTTTAGCATTTTCCAGAGTCACACCGCCTGTAGGAATTAAGGGAATCTGACTTAGTGGCCCTTGCAAACTTTTAATGTAATCAGCTCCTCCCACTGCTTGTACGGGAAACACTTTTACACAACTAGCGCCCTGACTCCAAGCGGTAACAATTTCTGTAGGAGTCAACGCTCCTGGGATGATAGGTATATCTTTTTCTTGTGCTGCTTGAATCATTGCTGAGTCAACGTGGGGTGTGAAGAGGAATTGCGCCCCAGATGCGATCGCTTCTTGTAGCTGTTGCACATTGAATAATGTACCAGTGCCAATAGTACAAGCAGGTAATTTTGAGCGTAGTTGACTAATTAATTCTCCAGCGCGATCGCTATTCCAGGTAATCTCAATCAGCTGCATTCCCCCAGATGCTACAGCCATTGCCATTTCCTGTCCCACTTCAAGTTTAGGGGCGCGGATAACTGCGATCGCACGATGTTTTTGCAATTGTGATAACCAAATTTCATTAGGCATTTTGACTGGGAATTAGGGATTAGGGACATTCCAAATGTGTTGGCGCGACAGCATAACGCACCTGTTCTCTTTAGGCGGCGCATTAGGCTTAACCCCGTAACTACTGGATAATTTATTTTCTGGAAGTCCCATGAATCCAATACAGACCTAACCCTATCTGCAAGAGCAAGTACTCTCTATTCTGAAGATATGCAAGATGGGTCAATAGTAGCTAGCTAATTAAGAATTGTGAATCGTCTAAAAAAGGCTAGAAACTGCATCTAAGCTGTCTCTAGCCTTAATTAATTTAATGGGCAGTACCAGACTCGAACTGATGACATCCTGCTTGTAAGGCAGGCGCTCTACCAACTGAGCTAACCGCCCTTTTGACCAATCCTTAACTAATATAGCAGAAGATTTTGCATTGCGCTAGTAGTTTTGGGAAAATCTTTTTTTCTCTTATACTGGCTCAGTATTAAGTTACTCAGCACTGGCTCAACGCCCCGCTATCGCTAACAGGATTAAGATGCCCTCTGGTCGGACGCACGATCGCATTACTATGTATGCTCTGCCGTTGGTGGCGGGCATTACTTTCTGGCAGACTCGCAGTAGCAATGCGACTTTGTTGGTTGCAGGCGGGTTTCTATTTGGAGGGCTGATGTTTGGCCCCGATTTGGATATTTACTCTGTGCAATTTCAACGCTGGGGTTTCTTGCGCTGGATTTGGCTACCTTATCAAAAAAGTCTGCGGCATCGTTCTTTTTTATCCCACGGGCCGATTATTGGCACGATTCTGCGGATACTTTATCTAGGGTGTTTGCTAGCTATCTTGGCAATTTTGGTTTTGGCAATTGCCCAAAGATTATGGAATCTAAGTTTTACTTGGCAAGATTTGGGACAAACTGTAGGGCGATCGCTCCTGCAATATGATACTGAATATGTCGCCCTGTTTTTAGGGTTGGAACTTGGTGCGATGAGCCATTCTCTGAGCGATTGGAGTGGTTCGGCATACAAGCGCGTGCGAAAGCAGGGGGTTCGGGGGTTGCTTCCTAGTGGCAAAATGAAGAAGCGGAAAGTTACAAGTCGCGGTACTCGTCGAGCTACAGTTACCAGAAAGAGCAACGGCAGAACGACAAAGGACAAATGACAAATGACAAATGACAAAGTTGAGACTTTGGCAGCTTTGCAGGAATTGATTGAGGTGGTGGCGAAATTGCGATCGCCTGATGGTGGTTGTCCGTGGGATTTGGCGCAAACTGCCGAAACGCTTACGCCTTATGTGATTGAAGAAGCTTATGAGGTAGTGGATGCAATTAAGAGTGGGGATCAGAAGGCGATCGCAGAAGAATTAGGCGATTTATTATTACAGGTAGTATTGCAAGCCCAAATCGCTAGCGAATCGGGACAATTTTCTCTCAAAGAAATAACTCAGGGGCTTTCTCAAAAGTTGATTCGCCGTCATCCTCATGTGTTTGGTGATGTGTCAGTAGCCAGTGTGGATGAGGTGCGGCAAAATTGGGAACAAATCAAAGCGCAGGAAAAAGGCGAACCATCCCCAGAGGCGCAAAAACTTAGTGCTAAACTCGGTCGTTATGGGCGCACCCTTCCCCCGTTGACAGCAGCGATGAAGATTTCTCAAAAGGCTGCTGCTATTGGGTTTGAATGGGAAAATATTCAGGGCGTTTGGGATAAGTTTCATGAAGAATTGGGGGAATTTCAACAGGCTTTAGCTGAGGAAACACCAGCGCGACAACAAGCAGAATTAGGCGATTTACTCTTTGCAGTTATTCAGCTAGCCCGTTGGCATAATCTTGACCCTAGTGCTGGTTTGCAAGGTACAAATCAGCGATTTGTCCAGCGATTAGAAAAAATGGAGGCAGTTGTCGCTCGCCCCCTTTCTGATTACAGTTTGGATGAGCTAGAAAATTTGTGGGAACAGGCAAAAGCCCAACTTGCCAAAGAAGGCTCGTGAACTACCCCGCCGTAAGACGGACGGGGCTTCCCAATTCATCGGGAACAGCCTCCAGGACTTCGTAGTTCTATTGGGCATTTATGAATTCCCCCTACCGCCAAATAGTAAATTACAGCGATTTTCAGGTAAATAGACCATAGGATAGGGTAGGCAATACGATTCGGTTAGGGCAAGAGGTGCGATAAATCGCCGTCTCTACAAAGGACTGATTATTGTAAAGACGGCGATTTATCGCGTCTTTGTGATCTAGGGCGTGTCATCAAAAAACCTTATCCGAACCGTATTGGGGGCGGAAGACCTTACGCCTCTACTACGACGGGTGTGGTTCAAATACATGAAAACTGCTGTAAATATAAGCGACATCATAGCCAAGCTCGATCGTATTGAACAGGCCAGAGTTTATCGTGTCCTAACTGTTTAGCTGCCAGATGCGGCCAATAAGGATTGCGGAGTAGTTCACGTCCTAACAACACTATATCGGCTACTTCTGTGCGAATAATCTCGTCAGCGTGTTCAGGAGCTGTAATTAAACCTACGGCTCCTGTATGGATATTGGCTTCGCGGCGGATGCGTTCAGCAAACTGAGTCTGATAACCAGGTTGAATTGGTATCTTGACACCTGGTATAATTCCCCCTGATGAAGTATCAATGAGATCAACTCCTAGAGACTTAAGTTTGTCACTTAAAGCGATACTTTGCTCAATGTCCCAACCCCCATCTACCCAATCGGTAGCAGAAATACGTACCCAGAGTGGATTTGTCTGGGGCCAAACCTCTCGAACTGCTTGAACAACTTCTATGAGCAGACGAATCCGATTTTCAAAGCTACCACCATAATCATCTTGACGTTGGTTAGCAAGCGGTGAAAGAAATTGGTGGAGTAGATAACCGTGAGCAGCATGAATTTCTACTATCTTAAAACCAGCTTGCAGAGAACGTTTAGTACCTTGGACAAAAGCATCAATAACTTCCTGAATTCCCTCAAGACTTAGGGCTTCTGGAACTGGACTATCTTGGCTAAAAGCGATCGCACTACTCGAAACTAAGGGCCGCCAACCTTCCTGAGATTCATCCAGCGTTTTCCCTCCCTTACTGGGTTTGGCAGTGCTGGCCTTTCTACCTGCATGAGCAAGTTGAATCCCTGCAACAGCGCCAAAGTTATGAATCAATGCCACAGTTTTGGCTAAAGTTTCTATATGTGCATCTGACCAGATTCCTAAATCTTGCGGGCTAATGCGCCCACGCGGTTCTATCGCTGCTGCTTCTGTGAACACTATACCTGCGCCGCCTACTGCGCGAGAAGCTAAATGAATAACGTGCCAATCATTAGCATATCCATTTGTACTGGAATATTGACACATGGGTGAAACGGCGATGCGGTTCCGGAAGGTAACTTCACGAATCTTGAATGGTTCAAACAGATGTGCCATTAATATTGATTCCTTCTCTTGCTAATCAGAAGCGTTTCATTCATGTGGAATTGCTGGTTTATTTACGCTGTGGTGCAGTAGAAGCCTGGTTAATATTTGGATAAATCGGCTTATCATTAGGCTCTTGGCTCTGCAATTCCCAAATATCATATTCTACTTCTTCTTGATCCACTAATAACTGTAGATGATCTGGTAATTTAGCTTTTTGCGAAACTGTCCAATTTTCTCCATATAAACATTCTCTTTCAATTTGTCCATAAAACATAAGTTTATTCTCCAGTAATGTCACAGTTTAAGTTTAGTAACTCCTGATTTTGAAAGACGAAGTAATAATTTTTCATTCTTAATTTGCATTTAAAATACATGTACTATTTGCCTCTAATATTGGTTATTAATAAAATCCCTCACTTGTGGATAGTTAAGTAGCTTGTTTAGTTTCTGAGTTTTGGGTTCCTTTTCTCGACCTTGCAATGAGACTAATGCCAAGGCATACTTTTTATCTTTAGCTGTCTCCTGTCCTGTAGATTGCAGTTTTATTGCTGCTAAAGCAACAGTTTGAGCCGAAGAAACAATTAAGTCTACATCATTAATAGCTCGACCTAATTGGACTCCTTCGCAGATTTAAGACTTTCCAGAAAAGACCGAGTGTGCTTAATAAAACTATATTTAATGCCACTAAATTGATTGTGAGTTCCTTGACAGTATTATTCATGAAAGACCAATGTTGAAAAAATTGGCATCCATTACTTTGTCTCTTAAAGCTGTATTCGGTTGTATCTAATCATTAAAAGTAACAAATTTTACCTCTAATCTTTCTTTAGGTGCTAGTTGAGTATTTACAAACTAATATCTTCAGAGTTGATTTCTGGCATTAAGAATGTGTTCTGCTATCAAAGTTGTAGTAAACCCGCACTGTTCAGCCAACTGGAGCAGATCCTTAGCTCGTGAGTAACTGGCATCACGAGGTTCAAGAGGGTGGTTCATTATGCCGCAGTTGCCATAAACGGGAATGGCTCAGACATAGCTTTCAAGAACCCTTGTAATAGAGGCTAAAAGTTTATTTGGCACTAAATTTTGAGTTTATTGGCTAACTCAGATAATTTGCTGCTTATTCTACGGTAATTCGACCAATTTAACGTAGTATATATTTATGAGGTTTACATAGATTGTGCTAAAAAACAAGAGATATTAAAATTTATTAATATTACGCCTTCAGAGGGTTAAGTCTGTGGCAAAAACTTTTTTAAAAAAATAAAGAACAAGTATGATTCTTGTCCTCAATGGTTAAAACAACAGATTCTGCGTCAAATGCGTTAGAGGATGTTTTAAAAGTCTCCTTGTCGGTATCAAAAGTTCTAGATCCTTCTAAACCCATGCCACCTGCTCATGGGGGAGACCCCTTCTCTACAAGACGCTCCGAAAAGGCGCTAACCTTTCCCCTTAAAAAGGGTGACTTTGACTGTAGTCGATGCCGAGAAATTGACCAGCAGTTCGCTGTCCAAATTGGGATGTTCCCAATATTTTTGCCATTACCATTGTGAAAAAGGGTGTTTTACTAAATTGCTGTTGAAATATCTGGAATCATCAGAAACTTCTTGTCCAATCCAACTTGGTAGTTCAATTTGTTGATTTTCATCATTCAGTTCAACTTCTGCCAAAATTAATCCTTTATTAACACCATCAAACTCATCTATTTCCCAAATCAAACCACCCGATTGGATTTTATATCTGATTTTTTCTATAAAGGGACGTTCACATAATGCCTCAAGCATTTCTTGAGCATCTTCAACAGGAATAGGATACTCAAACTCTAATCTCGAATATTTTATACTGGGGCCTTTTATAGTCAAATAACTCTTTTCCCCTACTATACGTATGCGTACAGCCGCTTTGTCTTGTGTGGCAATGTATCCTTGACGATATACACTACCTTCAACTAATCCTCTCCAGCTATCTCCTTTCACTAAAAATTTCCGCTCTATTTCTTTCGCCATTTTAGTTACCTGATTATTTGCTTTTGTCTAGAAACAAGCTGAGTTATTTAAAAAAAATCCATGCGATCGCTCATTTGCACGATGACTATCTTCTAATTCAGCGTCTCCCACTAGTAGTTCGCTTTCGTGACTTGGCGGGGTAAAGGGTAAAGGGGAAGGTGGGGTCCCCTCTGGGGATAAGGGGCGGGGGGAAAGGTTTCAAATCCCTTACCCCTTACCCCTTCCCCTTTCCCCAGCCATCACGCAGCATTTTTGGGTTGGCAGACTACTAGTCAACTGCTGTCAGGATTCAGGTCTGTCAAATTTTTCAACCGCATACTCTGACTGTAATACACCCTTATCTGACTTTAAAATATGTTGGTCAAGCCCTACTAGAGGTGGAGAATAAGTACTCTGCAAGGGTTCAAAGTACGTCAAAATTTAGATAAACGCGATCGCACTTACCGACAATGCAGATTACCCAAAGTCTCCATACAGCAATTCTTGTGACTGACTTAGAACGCTCTGAACAATTTTATGGCAAAGTGTTGGGATTATCCAAAATAGATCGTTCCCTAAAATACGCTGGTGCATGGTATCAAGTCGGTAACTATCAGATTCACCTAATAGTTGCACCTACTGTCCCTACCGAAAACCCCAACGAAAAATGGGGACGCAACCCTCACGTCGCTTTCTCGGTTGCTAACTTGGACGCTGCAAAACAAGAGTTGCTCGATCATAATTATCCCATTCAACCCAGCGCTTCCGGTCGCCCTGCCCTATTCACTCAAGATCCTGATGGAAATATTATTGAGTTAAGTCAGGAGTGAGGGGGAAATCAATTAAAAATTAAAAATTAAAAATTCAAGAACTTCTGCCTTGTCTACGACACGTTGCACGATTTGCCTTCTTTTTCCCAATGACTAATGAAAATAATTGCTTATTCTTACACCAATCCGCTATTAGAATCTTCTCCCGATCAAGCTGATTGGGGATGGGAGGTGGATTGGGTTTATGAAGATTTGGGTAAGCCAGAGTCTTCTGGACAGACTACGCGAGAGTCCTACGGACACGCTACGCGATCGCAATTACAACAATTATTTACCGATTGCGAAACTGAACCAGCAGATTATCTCTTGATTCGGCGACTGGAAGAATTAGGAGATACTGTAGAGGAAATTAGCGATCGCTTACATAAACTCGAAGCGATGGGAGTAGCGATAATTGCTACAGAACAGCCCTATACTTCCGAAAATTACCCTCTGGGTGCTGACTTGCTGAATTTGCTAAATGCAATCCAACGCCAGCAACGTAGTCGTCGCATCCGTCAAGGACACGCCCGTAATCGTCTTGAGGTTGCGCCGCCACCTGGTAAAGTTCCATATGGCTATCGCAGAGGTAAGGGAAAATATACTGTTGATCGCAGTACTTCACCAGTAGTCAAAGATTTTTTTGAACACTTTTTACTCTACGGTTCCCTGCGGGGTTCGGTTCGTTACTTGGCGAAAAAATATGGCAAAAAAATCTCTGTCACAACTGGGCGACGCTGGTTGACTAATCCAGTTTATCGCGGCAATACAGCTTACCAAAATGGTGAAATTATCTCTAATACACATATTCCGATAATTTCTAAAGAAGAAGCAGCCCAAGTTGACCGACTTTTACGCCGTAATAGCCGTTTACCATCCCGAACTGCTAGTGCTAGGCGTTCTTTAGCTGGATTGGTTGTCTGTGCTGAGTGTCAGTCACATTTGACAGTTACTCGTGTCACCCAACGCAACCAAGATAAGGAGTATCTTTATTTACGTTCTACTAGCTGTCCTCAACGCCCCAAGTGTAAGGCTATTCCTTACCAAGAAGTGTTGGAACATACAATTGAAACCGTTTGCCGTGACTTACCCTTAGCTGTCGCGGGGATGAATTTTCCCCAATTGGATGCAGTCAAGAATAATTTAGGGCAAGCGATCGCTCGTCAGCAAGAAATACTTGCTCAGTTACCCGGTTTAATCGAAACTGGAATTTTAGATGTTGAAACAGCAAAGCTAAGGGCTTACAAACTCCGCACAGAAATTTCTGCACTTGAAGCAAAGTTGGCGACTCTTCCCCCAGTTAATTTGCGTTCTGTTGCTCAAGCTGTTTCAATACCCCAATTTTGGTTAGATTTGTCGGAAACAGAGCGACGATTTTACTTTCGAGAATTTATCAGACAAATTAAGATTACTATTCAGAATAAAGAGTTGCAATTACAAGTTATTTTTATTTTTTAATGCCAGTGTTAAAAATAAATAATATAGCCGTAGCAATACCTAAATTATTCACTATTTAACCACGAAGTAATTCTAAAACTTACCAAATTGTGATTAAGAAAACCTTTCTAATATTTAATTCTATTGCTCATTAGTGTGTCTCATTATCTCGTTCTCTGTCTTCGGATGGGAATGCCTAAAATGAGGCTCTGTCTGTTAATTCTCGGCAGAGGCAATGATGAGCATTTCAAGCCTCTGGCTAGAAACGAGGCTATTAGCCTTAGAATAAATTCCAAGGTAAAATGCTAAAGAACCGGAAGATTTAAAAAATGTTGGTAATTACTTAAGTATTCACCCAAAAGTATATGCACTAGGGGTAATACTTTGCGGTAAGCTACTTCTGTACGTTCGCGCAGCGTGTCGCAGTAGCTTGCCCTTACCGAATTATCAGGGTTTTGGCTATTGTTTGCGTAAGTCCTATTATTATTCAAATAAATTAAAACTAATTTATTTAAGTATTCAGCACCTTCTTAAACCACTACAACAAATGTTCCATATATTTCTGAAATTAGCTAGAGAAAAACTAAGCAGATAAAAATTAAACTAAGCATCATGCTCAAAACAAAATAAATACAAGTTAATTTACGGACTAAGTAACAGGTGATAAATAATTTTTTGACTGTATTATTTTTATCATTTTCCGATTTATATGTTATTTCAATAGTTAAGATAAATTTTTCAAAAAATAGCGCTAATTAGATAAAGTTGAGTTAATCTTGGAAACTAGCAATTGTTAAGAATATACGTTGCTACTGGGTGGCAACATTGGAGATTCGCTTTGGTCTCTATGTAATCAAACCAGCAAGTAAAATGATTAACATAGAATATGCAAGAAGGAAGCTTTATTTGGAGTCATCTAGAAAAACAGCATCGCACGGTTGGCAGATGGATTGATTGGGTATGGCTAATAGTATTGCTGTTGGCAGCAGTATTACTGTTTAGCATCAATCTGGGAGGATTGCCCCTGCGAGATTGGGATGAAGGGACTGTGGCACAGGTTGCTCGTGAAATTTGGCACGCTCCAGAAGGTTCAATGCGTTGGCTTTTCCCAACGCTAGGAGGCGAACCATATCATAACAAGCCGCCTCTGATACATTTGCTAATTGCCTGGGCTTATTCTCTAGGAGGCGAAAATGAGTTCACAACTCGTCTACCTGGAGCAATTTTAACAGCGACATCTGTACCTTTACTGTATTGCATTGCTCGAGAGATATTTCGCCAACGTTGGGCTGCTATTTATAGCGCCTTAATTTATCTAACAATGCTACCTGTGGTTCGTCATGGGCGGCTGGCAATGTTGGATGGGGCGATGGTAAGTTTTTTGATGGTGATGATGTTGTGCGTGTTGCGATCGCGCCGAGATTTACGTTATTGCCTTGGCGTTGGTGTCAGTTTTGGGTTAATTTGCCTAACTCAAGGACTGCTAGGTGTATTGCTAGGTGCGATCGCGATCGTATTTCTGTTTTGGGATACGCCACGGCTGCTCACCTGCTACTATCTGTGGATAGCAATCTTCATTGGCATTGTGCCTGTAGCTGGTTGGTATAGTGCCCAACTAATTCATTATGGTTACACTTTCGCCCAAGTTGGGCTTGTAAACCCATCACTCGGTCGAATTGGCTCATTTGGAGAAGGTAATCCTGAACCACCTTGGTACTATGTGATTGAACTTCTCAAATACACATGGCCGTGGTTATTATTCTTACCGCAAACTGTCCGCTTAACCTGGGAAAATCGCAACCTTAGCTGGGCAAAACTAGTAATGGCGTGGAGCGGTGTTTATCTATTGGTAATTTCTTTCATGATTACCAAAGTCCCCTGGTATTTATTCCCGATTTACCCCAGTTTAGCTTTAGCTTTTGGTATCCAATTATCAGAGACA
The DNA here is from genome assembly GCF_014698055.1 of Nostoc sp. FACHB-133. Taxonomy (NCBI): domain Bacteria; kingdom Bacillati; phylum Cyanobacteriota; class Cyanophyceae; order Nostocales; family Nostocaceae; genus Nostoc; species Nostoc sp. FACHB-133. Next base: position 53,397 of record NZ_JACJSH010000030.1, on the reverse strand, counting down.
GAAAATTCGCCTTTACTTTCATCCTATCCCCGCGCTTGGGTTGCTGGTTTGGCGATACTTGCTGTAGTTGCTTCTGCTGGTAGCATTTATTTCAGTTGGGGTACAACATCACAAACAGATTTACAACTGATTTTTGCCGCAGTCGCTTTAACCATGACCTTAGCAGCTATTTTGGCAGAACGAGGCGACGGGCAATTTCTGAAGATTTTGTTTTGGGGAAGTTACCTTTCGCTGCTACTGTTAATGAAATCTAACTACTGGGTTTGGGAATTATCTGAAGCCTATCCAGTTAAACCAGTCGCCGCCATGATTGTGCGGGCAAATCCGGCTACGAGGAAGATTTACACATCTTTTGCCTACCATCGTCCCTCGCTGGATTATTATAGCGATCGCACCATTATTCCCGCTTCTGTTGGCGAACTGGAATATTATTGGCACTACAACGGGCAACCCTACTTTCTACTTCATGCATCTGCTTTGAACAATCTCCAACTAGATTCGATGAAGTTAATTGACCAAGCTGAAGGCTGGAAGTTAGTTACGAAAGATATTAATCGTCTTTAAGTTGAGCATTGGACATTGGGTATTGGTTATTAAATTCTTGCTCACACTGTCACTAATATGATCTAAGGAATCATCGCTACCTTAATTACTTGTCGCGCCTTCATCTCACAAAACACCTGTTCTAAATCTTTTAATGGCCTCTGTTGACTAATAAGTAACTCAAAGTGTATTTTGCGACTAGCGATCAGTGCCAACGCTTCCCGCACATACTCTGGTGTATTATGAAACACGCCTTTGATTGTCAGTTCGCTGTAGTGTAGCTGTTCTGTATTAAAGGTAATGCTGGTATCTCGTGGACATCCACCGAATAAGTTAACTGTTGCACCAGGACGGGCGCAGGCGATCGCAGTTTCCCAAACACTTGGTACACCTGTGGCTTCAATTACTACATCTGCGCCCCGTCCTTGGGTGAGTTCTTTCACCACATTGGGAATATCCGGGATTTGATGATAATTAAAAGTCTGGGTTGCACCCAATTTCTGACCAATTTCTAGCCGATGGTGATTACCTCCCCATAGCAACACCTCAGCTTTCCCACTCAACGCCGCCACAAACATCAGCCCAATCGCCCCATCTCCTAAGACGACTACTTGATCTTTGGACTTGATATTAGAACGGGCTACACCATGCAAAACACAAGCTAACGGTTCCGTCATCGCTGCTAATTCCCACGGCAACTCATCGGGAATCTGCAACAAATTATGCTCTACTATAGGTGCAGGAATTTTCAAGTATTCCGCAAAAGTCCCGTTATTCCATGTCAGATTCGGGCATAAAGAATACTCTTGGCGTTGACAAAAAAAGCACTTCATGCAGGGGGCAGAATTATTAGCAACGATGCGATCGCCTACTTGCCAATTTGTAACGCCTGCACCCAAGGCAACAATTCGCCCAGCAGCTTCGTGACCAAATAGCGTCGGCGGTTTTAACATCTTGGCATGACCACCACGCCGCCAAACCTTCAAATCTGTACCACAAGTTGTTGCTACCCCCACTTTAATCACAACTTCGCCAGCCGCCGGTGTGGGGTCAGCAACTTGCTCTAACCGTAAATCTTCTTGCCCATAAAGTAACGCTGCTAACAAAGCTTTAAACCTATCAATTAGCTCCATCCGATTTTACCAGTTGAAGCTAATTTATAGGTCTAAACAAATCAGTATTGATTTCTAGTCAAGTTTTATCTATTTAAAAATTGCAAGAACTAGGTATTTACCACTGGCTGAGGAACAACTCCGGTGTTCCGGGTATCCACATTAGGTAAGCGAATAACAGTTAATAACGGTACTTCTTGTCGGCACGACAGGCAAAACCAATATAGTTCACCATGACGGGCATGACGCAGGAGGGAACCACCGCAACATGGGCAAGTGTTGGCTCTCGTACTCATACCAATGTCCTCCTTAAAAAAATTTGTTGTTTAAACTCAGCAAGAAAAAGCAGTTGATTAAAAATGTATTTTCGTAGCATGAATGCGACCATTCGATTCTATGCGGTCTTTAATAATTTGTCTGTAAATAGCTTCATATCCGTTAACCATTTGGTTAACACTAAAGTTGCTTTCTACATGTTTTCGACAGGTTTGACGATTGAGTTCCAAAGCTAGGGGAATCATTGCCGTCATTTCTGCATAGCTTTTACAGATAAAACCTGTTTTACCGTGGGCAATTACTTCAGGTACTGAGCCGAAATTCATAGCAATTACTGGTGTACCAGTTGCCATTGATTCAGTCATCACTAATCCAAAAGGTTCTTGCCAGTTAATGGGGAAAAGAGTTATAGCAGCATTGCCCAGAAGTTCAGTTTTTTCGGCGTGGTTAATTTCGCCGAGATATTCAATTTGCTGACCATCAATATGGGGGGCAATCTCTTGTTCAAAAAACTTAGAGTCGCCGACATCAACCTTTCCTGCCATCTTCAAGCGCCAACCACTGTGCTTTGCAATAGCGATCGCATGGTGTGGCCCTTTTTCTGGCGAAAAACGGCCTAAAAATGCCAAATATGGAGGTTCTGACGGTTGAGCTACGAAAGGATAATCTGCTAGCTCAATTCCGTTATAAACAGTGCCAACATAATTTAGATCGACTTGACGCTGCGAGTTACTAATGCTTATATATGGTTGCTTCTGGTAGTAGCTAAATGCGTGCCGGGTGTCGTTGGTAAAATTATTGTGCAGGGTATGCACCGTAGAAGTTGCTGTTATGAAACTCGCTAAAGGTAATGCCGAAATCCCTACATGAGAATGGATAAGATCGAATTCCTTAGCACCTTGGTAAACTTGGCTCAGTTCTAGCATTTCGTACACTGCATACTCTTTAACATTCGGGTCTAAGCGCAATGCACGCGGATAAACTGCTTCTAAATGAGCCAAAGTTTGAGAATCGCCAGAGGCAAATAATGTTACCTCATGACCGCGACGAACAAGTTCATCAGTCAAGCGACTCACTACCAGTTCTATTCCTCCATAACTAGGAGGTGGAACCCTTTCCCATAAGGGGGCAACTTGAGCGATTTTCATAAGTTTTTTTGGTTCAGTCGATGAAATTGTCCTCAATATAATGAGTTGCATCATTATTGTATGAGAACAAAGCATTTGTACTTACTATTTTGACATTTAAATTAACCTAACAGGCTACCAAAAGTGCAATACCGATTAACCGTCCCGCAAATTTTCTGTCTACAAATATAAAGGACTATTCGGCAAAAGTCAGCCCTGAGTTACATTTCTAACGTATAACTAATCAATTAGTTGTTGCATCTGTCTTGGGGATCATAATGAAGTAGAATATTTTGTAGCAGAACTTACAAAATTGAATATTTGGTAGCTGACAATACTAAAATATTCAATGGGATCAAATGATTAAAGGTTTGTTTAAACGTAATTGGGAAATGCAAAAAGAATTATAAATATTAAGTAATTGTACAATAATTACACAATTTGTAATTATTAAGTTTCAAAAAATTCTGATAACTAATGAAAATCGCTACTTGGAACGTCAACTCAATTCGCACTCGTCTCGAACAGGTTACTGATTGGTTAACTAACAATCCCGTTGATGTTCTCTGCTTACAAGAAACCAAAGTTGCGGATGCCGAGTTTCCGCGATCGCCTTTTGAGCAGTTGGGCTATAACCTTTATATATCAGGACAAAAATCTTATAACGGCGTAGCCCTGATTAGCCGCCAGCCACTTTTAAACGTAAGTAGCGGGTTTAGGGCGATTTTGCCAGATTTACACCACGAATGGGATGAGCAAAAACGGGTAATAACAGGTGTAATTGATGGTGTTCGGATTGTTAACTTATACGTTCCCAACGGTGCAGCAGTAGGAACTGAAAAATATGAATACAAACTGCGCTGGTTAACAGCGCTACACGAGTATTTGCGATTGCTTTCGCTGTCAGAACCTGCAATTTGTGTGTGCGGTGACTTCAACATCGCCCTAGAAGACAAGGATATTCACGAACAAGTGAGTACAGAAAATCACATTATGGCAACAGAAACCGAGCGTCAAGCCTTGCGCGAGATTCTGCAACTAGGGTTTGCCGATGCTTTTCGCAAATTCACCACAGAAGGCGGAAATTATAGCTGGTGGGATTATCGCGCCGCCGCCTTTCGTCGCAACTTAGGTTGGCGGATTGACCATCACTATCTCACGCCCATCCTCTATGAACGTGCTACAAGTTGTATTATTGATGTCGAACCCAGAAAATTAACCCAACCCAGCGACCATACGCCGGTAATTGTGGAATTTTGAATTGGGAATTGGGAATTGGGAATTGGGAATTGGGAATTGGGAATTGGGAATTGGGAATTGGGAATTGGGAATTGGGAATTGGGAATTGGGAGTGCTGAGTTAAGAGTTAAGAGTTTTGTTTATCTCCTTGTCCCCTTGTCTCCCTCATCTCCCCTGCTCCCTGCTCCCCTGCTCCCTGCACCATTTCCTATCAATTTAAGGGTTTATATATATCCTCAGAACTGGGATTGAGGTAAGGACGCTGCAAATCTATTAGGTGTCGCGCAAAGTGTTGGTCAATAACCTTCATCCTTTCCTCCATTGCATTCTTACCCTTTTGCCAAGCTTCCAACAAAGCATTAGCGACAATTTGGCAACGGTTCATCCCAAAACTTTCTTGTGCGGCAAATTTTTGGGTTGGTTCTTCAGCTAAACCTAAACCTGGGGCTAAAAATTTGGTAAACAAGGGGATTTCGGGCTGGAAATAGGATTGATTTTCTGGATAAATAGCCTGAAGGATTGTGCGGATTGCTGGATAGTCGGGGAGTTCAAAGTAGAGTAGCCCCGAATCATAGCGTCCGTATGCAGAAGGGTTGTGAAGAACCTGAAAGCTAAAGGGAATGGAAGCTGCATTCAATTGCAGTGTCAAGCTTTCCATAAGAGCGATCGCACCAGATGGCGTAAAGTTAAAGTAAATTCGCCCTGCTCCCAAATCAGCATCCGGGTTGCTTTGCCGTTCCTGTCCAACATTACTAACTGCCAAGTAAGAGCCATTTTGCAATCGATTTTTGGGCATCCAGATTGCTACCATGTCACCCACTTTGGTAGATTTTTTGCTGGATTTGAGATGGCAGTCTGGCTCAACATAAAGTGTTAAACCGCCTTTAGTCACAGCCATAGTCCCATCAGGTTCTTTTCGCAACACCTGCCATTGAGGGTCAAAGTAACCTATGCCGTGATTACTGGCGTGTAGATGCTCGTAAAAGTTCCAATCGATTTCTAAGATGGAATTATCTGCTAAATTATGCTTTGATGGGCAATTACTACTATCAGTATTGACTGCTAAAGTACTTTGTAGAGAGCCATTGTAATAGATCCCATAAAGAAAGTTCCGCAGCAGTAGAGTTAGATATTTCTGTTGTAAATCTACAGAATTTTGCTGAAATCTATCGGCTACTTTAGTCGGCAGAGCAAAGGGTTGATAATTGGGATGATAAATACAAAAATTTGGTTCAATCTGAATATTCTTAGCAATATCGAATAGAGAATTTAGCGGTTGATTGATAGAGTAATTTAGCATTAATCCATTTAGAATTCAAACTTTAAAACAGAATTCAGGAGTCAGGAATCAGGAGTCAGAAGTCAGAATTGTTCTGCTCCCTGCTATTAACAACCACGAAGCCGAGTTTTTTCGTAATAAAGACGAAGTAGCTGTGGCTCTTTTACAGGCTGAGGAAGTTTATGAACTGTCCCTACAGGATTAAGGATTTCTGACTCTGATATTCCGAAAATAGTTAGTACACCTTGCTGTGGCATAGTGAGTAAACTTTTAGCCACTTGCAGCATACAAATATCAGCATTATTAAAGGATTTGCGGCAGGTAATCATATCCTGAATTTGATGAATTAGTGCCAGTCCTGCAAACTGGATAACACGCACAATAAAGTCACTGCGGTATTCCAAAATCATTGGGAAAGCATTTAGATAACCCCTAATGAGGGCAATAATTGAAGGTTGCAAACTCTCCAACGGTGTCAAAGCCAGATGTAGAGATTCTTGTAACTCAATGGTGGGATCTACAACGAGGCTATTGAGCCAAATTCGTAAATAGCTGGCTAGTAAAGTCCCTAAATCAAAAGCTGGATCTCCCCAAGAACAAGCTTCCCAATTAATTAGTCTGACTAGGCAATTGTCTAGTTTTTCCCACCTGGAATGAACCAAGATGTTGTTCAATTTCAGGTCGTTGTGAGTCAAGCAGCAGGGATTCCAGTCATACGCCAAATCTGCGATCGCAGATTCCAAACTCTCCGATTGCTGGTAGAGTAGATAAAATTTCAGCGCATCCGTGGGAACCGTCCCAAAAATCTCCGGCCCAATTGACTCTAGCCCTTGCGCCGGATTGTAAAAGCCATAGCGAAACTCTCCTTGGGGAGCAGTTGCCATAAAATCCCGATATTCTCGGCGGTTGTAAGTTGCGCGATGGAGTCCCGCTAAAGTAGTGCCAATCGCAGTGGCAATTTCTTGTGGAAAAATATCATTGTTGTGGTACAATGTCGCAAGTTCCCGATATTCACTTGAGTAGTTGCGGACAAGGATGGAATTTTCTTCGTCAAAATGAACTACCAACGGTGCGATCGGGGAAATATTGCCGAGAACTGGAAACTGTTGGAGCAACTGATGAAATAGCCACTCCTGAAACAATTCATGAGGAGCGCCGTCATTGCTTTTAAGGTTACGCTCTTGTTTAATGAGCAGTTTACGATTATCTGCTAGAGTCACGAGTAAATCGAAACTGTTCTTACTACTTCCTGGCAACTCAGATTTATCTGATGCGTCATCTTCTGAGCTACACAGCCCCGCTTCTTGCAGATACTGGATAACGTTATGAGAAGACAGTGATAATACCATGTATTATTTCCTACTTCATTAAATTACTTAAACTTATCTATGTCGGTATTTGCTTGTACTTAGCAGTTGTCGGTAGATAGTGAATAACAATAAAGATTTGTACAATCTACTAATATCCCATTTTTCCGATAAAAACCTGCCAAAATGGTACAAAATCCTTTATAGTTGCTTTCAAATTCACTCATATATACGGTGACATCTTTACACTTTATCAGCATATTTACTTAGATACATATAGAGCAATTTTTGTGGTAGAGCCTTTTGATGTAGCAGCATCTCCAGCAAAAAACTGATTGGCGGCAGATGTTATTTGACGCTCAGTAGTCATCCTGAAAGCAGCAAAGAATTTCGGTAATCCTTCGCAGCAGGAAGCATGACATTCAAGACTATTATTTTTATTAATCATCCCAAAGCCAAAAAAACCGGAATTTTTAGGCAATTAGTAATTATTTTTTTCTTTAATTTTCAGAATTGATGCCTATAAGCCTTGTTATTACGTCATTTGTCTTACTTACGTATTGTAAATGGCTATAGGCGATCGCAGACAACGGTTACATGAGTGCATCTTATGGAAATGTACTTTTGTCAAGGATGTTGAGCGAATCAGAAACCTCTACAAGTAACTCGTGAGTTAGGCAAAAGACCACTTGCCGCTTATGACCGAGGCTACGGCAACGCCAAATTCGTCCAAGCCACGGAAAAGATTCATTGCTATTAAATGCAAATTAGTCCAAGCTATCAAAACAAAACTCTAACAATGCACAACGACTATTGCGAGATAGTGTTAAATTGCCACCCCATAATTTTGAAAGAGTTTGGATAGATGATAGGTATAAAATAGAAGCCTGATACCGTATTTTTTGGGTTTGTACTCTTGTGACAGTTGTGGTTGGCAAAAGAGCTTAATTTTTTCACTATATCTATCGGTTAACCCCTAATTAAGCTGTTGTGAATTGTTCGATTTCCTAGCAGGTGTAACCATTTGCTCTTTGAGCAGATAATTATATGCGTGCGCTTTCATCACCGGAAATGCAATGATACTGTTGCATAAATACTAGCAAATAGCGAAGAATTCTACAAAAAGCAAAGACAAACTTTTGAAGAACTCTAGGTAGAATACATAAGCCTCACCTTTTTCCTCAAAATCATGGGCAATATTTTTGGTCATTTATTTCGCATTAGTACTTTTGGCGAGTCTCACGGCGGCGGTGTGGGAGTTGTGATTGATGGTTGTCCTCCCCAACTAGAAATTTCGGCAGAAGAAATTCAGGTAGAACTAGATAGAAGGCGACCGGGACAAAGTAAAATTACGACTCCTCGCAAAGAAGCTGATACCTGCGAGATTCTATCAGGAGTCTTTGAAGGCAAAACACTGGGAACGCCTATAACAATTTTGGTACGTAATCAAGATACTCGTCCCCAAGATTACGACGAGATGGCACAGAAGTATCGGCCTTCTCATGCTGATGCAACCTATGATGCAAAATATGGCATTCGCAATTGGCAAGGTGGGGGTAGGTCGTCAGCGCGCGAGACAATCGGGAGAGTAGCAGCCGGTGCGATCGCTAAAAAAATTCTTCGTCAAGTTGCCAATGTCGAAATTATTGCTTACGTTAAGCGTATCCAAGACTTGGAAGGTGTAGTTGATCCAAATACTGTCACCTTAGAGCAAGTAGAAAGCAATATCGTTCGCTGTCCCGATGCTGAATGTGGCGATCGCATGATTGAATTAATTGAGCAAATAGGTAGACAAGGCGATTCTATCGGCGGTGTCGTAGAATGTGTGGCGCGAAATGTGCCGAAAGGTTTGGGCGAACCAGTATTTGATAAATTAGAAGCTGATATCGCTAAGGGTGTCATGTCTCTCCCTGCTAGCAAAGGCTTTGAAATTGGTTCCGGTTTTGCGGGAACGCTACTAACGGGAATTGAGCATAACGACGAATTTTATATCGATCAAAATGGTGAAATCCGTACAGTGACAAACCGTTCTGGCGGTATTCAAGGCGGGATTTCTAACGGCGAAAATATCATTTTGCGAGTTGCATTTAAGCCGACAGCAACAATTAGAAAAGAGCAGAAGACTGTAACTCGTGAGGGCGAAGAAACGCTACTAGCAGCAAAAGGACGACACGATCCTTGTGTATTACCGCGTGCAGTGCCAATGGTTGAGGCAATGGTGGCGTTGGTACTATGTGACCATTTGTTACGGCATTATGGTCAGTGCAAAGTCTTGTAGTCTATATATCGACTTAGGAGAGACGCGATTAATAGCTGAATTAGGAGAGACGCGATTCATCGCGTCTGTACAAGAGTTGGGAATAATTAATCGCCAATTCCCAATTCCCAATTCCCAATTCCCAATTCCCTAATTCCAATCCTGTTCGTCTTTTTTACCACGACTTTTGTAAATACCGCCCAAATCATGAATTTTGCGAGTTTTCTCAAAAAGCTCAATTTCGGTTAAACCCCACTGCTGTAAGACTTTATCTAGGTCTTTTTGGATGTCTCTTGCGCCTGGAAAGCCTTGATAACGCATTCGCAACCTAGCTAATTCTGCTAAGTTATAGTCTGTCGCCTCTTGAGCGAGTAAGATATCAATAAGGGGGCGATCGCGATTATAAAGAGGGTGTTGTTGGTCTTTACCAACCGTTGGTTCAGTCATCGTCAGTCCTGAGTGTTGTTAGCGGATAGTTAGGGTTTAGCCCGTTCTGAGTCCTGAGTTCTAAGTTTAGCCGAGAGCAGAGGAGCAGAAAAGGCAAAAAAAATCATCTTCTCCACGGGAAAACTAATTGTAAAATTGAGAACTCCTTACTTACTCCTAATCTCTAATTCCCAACTCTTAAATTCTCTTAGACGGCTAGTACACCTGATGTCTTACGGCTCTCACCACTGCCACTTAACTTTAAATAAAGTTACATTAGTTCTTAAGAAAATACAAAAAACTTTAGATGAGGGTGAATTTTATCTCACCCAAAGTCCAAGCAGCGAGGGAGCAAGAACCCATTATGTTTGAACACTTCACTTCCGAAGCCATTAGAGTAATTATGCTAGCTCAGGAAGAAGCACGTCGCCTGGGACACAATTTCGTAGGAACTGAACAAATTCTCCTGGGTCTGATGGGAGAAGGAACTGGGGTTGCTGCTAAAGTGCTGGCCGAATTAGGCGTTACCCTCAAAGACGCACGTCGTGAGGTAGAAAAAATTATTGGTAGGGGTTCTGGCTTTGTACCACCAGAAATTCCTTTCACTCCCAAGGTGAAAAGCCTCTTCGAGCAATCTTTTAAAGAAGCTCATAGTCTGGGACAGAATTATATCAACACAGAACACTTACTCTTAGGATTAACTGAGGCTGGTGAAGGTGTCGCCGCCAAAGTCCTGCAAAATCTGGGAGTTGACTTCAAGAGTGTCCGTAGTGCCATAGTTCGCCGTTTGGGTGAAAACGCACCTGCTTTCGCTGGTAGTGGTAGTCAAAAGCGCACCCAACCGCTAACGATGGAAGAATATGGCAGAAATTTGACCAAATTAGCGCAAGAAGGCAGACTCGACCCTGTAGTTGGTCGTGAGAAGGAAATTGAGCGGGCAATTCAAATTCTCGGTCGTCGCACTAAGAATAATCCCGTGTTGATTGGAGAACCAGGAGTTGGTAAAACTGCGATCGCAGAAGGTCTAGCTCAACGAATTATCAACCAAGATGTTCCCGAAACCTTACAGGATAAGCAAGTTATCAGCCTCGATATGGGGTCATTGGTAGCTGGAACTCGCTTCCGTGGCGATTTTGAAGAACGCATCAAAAAAGTTGTGGAAGAAGTTCGCACTGTCGGCAACATCATTCTGGTAATTGACGAAATTCACACCTTAGTTGGCGCTGGTGGTACAGAAGGTGGTTTGGATGCAGCCAATATCCTCAAACCTGCCTTAGCACGCGGTGAACTCCAGTGCATCGGCGCAACAACCCTTGATGAGTATCGCAAGCACATCGAGCGCGATGCCGCCCTAGAGCGTCGTTTCCAACCAATTATGGTTGGTGAACCCTCGGTAGAAGAAACCGTACAAATTCTTTACGGCTTGCGCGGCGCTTATGAACAGCACCACAAAGTCACAATTTTGGATTCGGCACTTGTCGCCGCCGCAGAATTATCAGACCGCTATATTAGCGATCGCTTCTTGCCAGATAAGGCAATAGACTTAATTGACGAAGCTGGTTCTCGCGTTCGTCTGCGGAACTCCCAAAGTTCTCCTAATAAAGAACTCAAGCGTGAACTCGCTGGCGTTACCAAAGAAAAAGAAGCAGCAGTCAGAGTCCAAGATTTTGACAAAGCTGTAACTCTACGCGACCAAGAGTTAAAACTCGCAGAACAACTGCAAGCAACATTTACACCAAACGAGCAACCTGTCAACTGCACCGTCGTTGACGAAGAAGACATTGCTCAAATCGTTGCCTCTTGGACTGGCGTACCAGTCAACAAACTGACTGAATCTGAGTCAGAGTTGCTTCTGCACCTAGAAGACACTCTGCATCAACGCCTCATCGGTCAAGAACAAGCAGTCTCGGCTGTATCTCGCGGTATCCGTCGCGCCCGTGTTGGCTTGAAAAATCCCAATCGTCCCATCGCTAGCTTTATCTTCTCTGGGCCTACCGGAGTCGGTAAAACAGAATTGGCCAAGGCATTAGCTTCCTACTTCTTCGGTGCGGAAGACTCAATGATTCGGCTAGATATGTCCGAATACATGGAAAGTCATACTGTCGCCAAGCTAATTGGTTCGCCTCCTGGTTACGTCGGATACGACGAAGGCGGACAACTTACAGAAGCCGTGCGGCGGAAACCTTACACAGTGTTGCTATTCGACGAAATCGAAAAAGCACACCCCGATGTATTCAATATGCTGCTGCAAATCTTGGATGACGGTCATCTTACCGATGCCAAAGGTCGGAAAGTGGACTTCAAGAACACACTGATCATTTTGACTTCCAACATCGGTTCCAAGGTAATTGAAAAAGGTGGTAGTGGTTTAGGCTTTGACTTCGACACTCAAGCCGACGCTAGTTATAACCGCATCCGCACCTTGGTAAATGAGGAATTGAAAGCTTACTTCCGTCCTGAGTTCCTGAACCGTCTTGATGAAATTATCGTCTTCACCCAGCTTTCTAGGGATGAAGTGAAGCAAATTGCTGAAATTATGCTTCGTGAAGTTTCTAAACGCTTGACAGAAAAGGGAATTATTCTTGAAGTTAGCGATCGCTTCAAAGAACTTGTAGTCCAAGAAGGTTATAACCCCAGCTATGGTGCTAGACCATTACGCCGGGCAATTATGCGCCTTTTAGAAGATTCTCTCGCTGAAGCAATGCTGTCTGGTGAAATTACAGATGGAGATACAGCGCTTATCGATGTTGATGATGACTCTCAGGTGAGAGTACAAAAATTAGAAAAACGAGAATTGCTCTTGGCAAATGTTGGCTAATTTTATACCCGATCGCTTTTTGCTGTAATATTTGAGAAATAATTAGCCTCTCATCTAAGTAGAGGCGATCGCAGGGTCATCTCTGACAAACATAAAGTGAAATGGTATTATTTCTCACCCCTAGTAGATATACTGGGGGCTTTTTTTATGCAATTTTATTCTGGATGTAATACACAGTAGGGCGCACATTTTTGTACTTTATATTCTCCACAAATCAACACATTATTACGATACTGATTCCTCTGGCAACAATTCTGATGCTACTTCACTCTTAACTACATTCTCAGAATCACCAGATTTAGAAAAACCATCTGCTGCATCCTTGATAAAACCAGCTACAGGTACCGCGATTACCAAACCCAAGACTCCACCGACATTGGTTCCTACAAGTAAAGCAATTAATACCCATATTGGTCTAAGCCCAGTAAATCTGCCTAAAAGCCGTGGTGCGATCGCCTGATCGATTAACTGGTCAATAACAACAGCTACCGCAAAAACCTTCACTGCTAGCCAAAAGTCATGTGTGGCTATTATGAAAGTTATTACAACCACGCTGACGACATCGCCAAAGGGAATTAAGCTCAAAAGCCCGACTCCCAAACCAAAAAGTAAAGCAAACTGGACTTGAAAAGCTAAAAACATTAATGTTTCTGAAACTCCCATCAGCAAAGCCAAAGTTCCTTGCCCAATCAAGTAATTTTGAAAGTTTTGCTGAATAGACTGGCTTACTTGTTGGGCAAAATTACCCGGTAACTTCTTAAATATCTCCTCCCAAATTCTTGGGCCATCTAACAAGAGGTAAAAAGTTATTACTACTATGATTAATGCATCAGAAACACTATCAATCGTATCTACAATAATGCTTAAAAGTTTATCCGTAACGAACTCTAACTCATTAGGTAATTGGTCAGTTACTTGTGTTAATAACTGACTTAAATTCACATTTAATTTGTGCTTAAAGAACCAATCATTTAAAATTTGAAGTTTTTCTTCGCTAGAATCAATCCATTGAGGAAGAATTTTCGCCATCTCATTAAATTGCTCTAGCACAATAGGAACTAAAGTGATACCCAGAGCAACGATAATTATCAATGCTAATATAAAAACTAATGATACTGCATAGCCACGTTTCACTCCTTGCTTTTGGAGAATGGCAACAGGATAGTTTAAAACGAATGCAAGCAAAGTGGCTAAGACAAGAATTGTTACGACAGGTTGAAAATTTTTAACAAGCAAAAATGCTAGCCAACCATTGAGAAACACTAGAGGAAATAACAGCGTAAAAATTAACCATCTAAGTAGTTGATTGAGTGGAAAATTCATAATTAATTTAAAACTAAAATTATTCTAGTTACTAGATTTAACTGGTGAAATATACTCAACGGTAAGAAAATGAAAAAAATCTTTCCAATTCCCCATTCTCCATTCTCCATTCCCAATTACTAACTTTCAGCAAAAGCTAAAAATTGCTCCTCATTTATTCGTCCTGCTTGATAGAGAGTATTAGTAATTTCTGAAATAGTTAAAACTGCATGGCTGTGATAACCATTTTGCTGTAACCTATCTTTCACACCTTGTTCATGATCGATAAGTACCACAATATCATTAACATTTAATCCTGCTGATTCTAACTTTCCTGCGCCTTCCATAACACTTTTGCCACTGATAAGAATATCGTCAACTACCACAACTGTTTCACCCGGATGAAAGTGACCCTCAATAACTCTACGCGTTCCGTGGGCCTTTACCTCTTTCCGAGGGAAAATCATTGGACAATGAAGGCGCAAAGCTAAACCAGTCGCGGTAGGCAAAGAACCATAGGGAATACCTGCTAACCTATCAAAATTGAGATTCTTCAAAATATCCTCATAAGCAGTGAGAACTTGATTAAAAACTTGAGGATTAGAAATAATTTTGCGTAAGTCGATGTAATAAGGAAATATTGCTCCTGATGCTTGGACAAAGCTGCCAAACATAATACAGTCAATGTCATAAAGTTGTAAAATCAAATCCTGGTAGGGGTGCTGATTTAGGAAACAAACATCAGGAAACCACACAGAACATGTAGAATTTTCGTGAATAATTTCAGTTTTTAGTTGATTAATTTCTGCACGTAAAGACTCGACTTCCTCAGATAATTGTGTGTTTCCCAACATATCTTGAGGAACAGGAATCAGCAAACCATCACCGTTAGCATTCAACCCTGCTTCTAAAATTTGTCTTAGGTTTCCACCCTTCGCCCAGATGCTACGCGCCATAATAATCCGTTCAGGTGCGATCGCTCGAATCAGTGCTAAAACTTCAGCATTTGTAGTTCCTACTTCCAAACCCAATTGTTCTGGAGTTCCCCAGGTTTTTGATTCTTTTACTACCTGTAAATAAAGGGGTGACTCGTTTGTGGGATATTGCTGTAAAGCTTCTGCACCTGGATTAGAAGTACAGCATAAGATAAATACCGCTTTTTCAGGATAGACCAAAAAAGGTGCTACATGATCTTGTCCTGTATAGGGGCTAAGAGTGATTGCATCCACCTGCCATTCTGTAAACACAGTTTGGGCAAAAATGGTACTAGTATTTAAGTCACTGTGTTTGGCATCTAAAATAACCGGGATGTGCGCTGGAATCGCTGCTAAAGTTTTGTACAGCAGTTCTAAACCGGGAATACCTAACGCTTCGTAGAAGCCAAGTGTCGGTTTATAAGCACAAACGTAATCAGCAGTTTCCGCAATAATGAATTGTAACCACTTTTCCAAACCAGCGATGAGTTCTTCAGATTCATAACGCACAGGCATCATCTCTGGATTTGGATCGAGTCCTACAAACAGTAAGCTTTGATTTTGCAAGATACTACGATTCAATTTATCAAAAAAGTTCATTTTTTTAGTTTAAAAAAATATCATTTGTCAAAACATTGATTCTGTTAATTCAGTACCACCAGCTTTTTGCCCTAATTGATAGTGAATCACTGCAAATAAGATAACCATCGGGACTGAGGCAAAGTGAACAATTCGCAATGCTTGCCAATTGCCAAACAAATCCACAATCCAGGGAAATTGAGAAGGTTTATACATTCCTATCCCTGTAAATAACGCCAGCAGCAAGATCGGAATAATTGCTGTATACGCAATCCGATGCCAAGCATAAATTAGGCGTTTAGAATTGTGACTTTTTTGTAATGCTTTGAAGTCATTTGCACCGACAAACCGATGTCGCCAGCGCCGGGTAATTAAAACGTAAATTCCATACCACAAGAGATTGAGCGAGAATAGCCACATTGCTGCGAAATGCCAGTGTCTACCTCCTGCAAGCCAACCTCCTAACGTAAATATCGGAGGAATGTGCAAACCTGCACGTCCACCAAAAACAGGGTTGGCGTTATAAATTTGTAGTCCACTGGTGAGCATGATAAACAGGCTAATGATGTTACACCAGTGGAAAATTTTGGCTGCGATCGCTTGAGTCGGTCGCTTTCGAGTTTGAGAGGGGGTCAAAGTCATAGATTTTGACTGATAAAATTTGCTGTTTATCTGTCTTAAAAATTGGGCATGGGGCACTGGGAATTGGGCACAGGAAGAATCAACCAAGCATAAGCGTCTGTCTTGAGTAAATAGCCCTGCAAAGTTGGGGGTGGTATTGCTTACCCTTATTTTCTCATTTTATGATTCAGTATTTTGGCAAAGATGTTCGTTACTGTTTTAAATGTCAGTCTAGGCGTGACTAGGTTGTTCCGATACAAAAATACTGGGGCGTGTCATCAATTAAACCAGATAACAGAAGCAGCTAAATAAATCGCACCCAAACATAGTCAGCTTATGTTACAAGTACAGCCTGCTGCTTGAAATCATATTTAAGCGAACGTTTGAATAGCGTAGAAGTTGTATAGTTTGTACTAAAAATTTAAATTTTTAATTAATTCGATGTATTGATGCTAGAAGTAAAATACTTATTTATAAAAACAACAGATCCAAATTTTTGAGAATAAATAGATAAAAATCTGCCTTTAGAAGTATATCTTCAGCTATTATTTCTTTTGAGAGAATAGCTGAAGTAATGTATATACTGATAAATAAACATTTGACTTACATTTAATGATATAAATACTCTTGTGCGATACTTACAACAATTTTAGCGATAAAAACACCAATAAATAAGATAAAAAAATGCCTAGACTCGTAGGACAGCGCTCTAATACTGGAGCTAATATCACCGTTTTCATTATCCTGATCGCCATCTTTGGGGTACTTCTCGAATACTTTGGCATGATTGATATCGTTCCCGGTTTTGGCCGAGAAGGACGATATTTTCAAATAAAAGGTCAGGCAAACAATGAACAAGTAATTGAACAACCAAATTAATAATAATCTGAAGGATAGATAAATGCGTAAAGGTAGTGATGTTATCGATAAAGTGGTCGTTGCCTACGACACAGGTAAGAAAATTGTGCGAATTATAGATTTAATCTTTGATCAGAAACACAATCAACTTTTGGGTTTTTTAGTTGCAGAAAAGGGACTGTTTAGAGACGCAAAAGTGATTCCTTTGGCAGAAGTGCAAGCGATTGGGTTGGATGCGATCGTAGTTAACTCGAAAGAATCTGTTGTTAAGGCACATCGTGTTCCTGTAATTAAAGATATTCTGCACCAAAATATTGTGCTTAAAAAAAAGAGAATTCTGACTACGGAGGGACTTGACCTCGGTGGATTGGTCGATTTGTTCTTCGATGAGCATAGTGGACTGGTGGAAGGATACGAAGTTTCTGGCGGTGTATTTGCCGATGCTTACTCGGGGCGATCGTTCGTTCCTGCTCGTGAAGCCCTGAAAATTGGTTATGATGTTGCCTTTGTACCTCCAGAAACCTCTCAAATGATGGAAGAACAGGTGGGTGGTATCCGAGGAGTTGTTCAAGCAACTGGAGATAGATTACAGGAATCGGCTGAGACTACCAATAGCAGACTGCAAACAGCAGCTCAAACCGTGAATCAGCAGCTGCAAAGCTCGGTAGAGAGTGTGAACCGTGGGCTACAGGAAGCGAGCCAGAATGTAGGTGAACAATTACAAGCTGCAACTGATGCTACTAGCAGCAAACTGCAAGACCTCAATCGAGATGCAACTGCCTCCCTAACAAACAATTTGGTTGATCCTGCCGAGCAAAAGGTATATGTGATTGGCAAGCATGTTGAGCGGAATGTGCTGACTCCAGACGGCAATGTACTGCTACTACAGGGGCATGAAGTGACGCTAGTCGATGCAGAAGCGGCCGATCGCATGAACATTCTGGATGAACTTTATCGAGCTACGGGTGGTAGCCTGACTATCAATATCAGCCGCAATTTGCAAGCAGCAACAGAATCTACTAGCAATCGAATTGGGAGCCTAACTCACAGTAGCGCCGCTAATCTACGTCACTCGGTTGATTCGCTGGTAGGACATGTGGCGATCCAGCAGGCAAGAGGGCGTAGAGTCGTACAAACGGTGCGTGCCAACGATGGCTTAATTATTGCGGCATCTGGGCAAATTGTGACGGAATCCCTTCTGGATCGGGCCCATACTTACGGTAAAGAAGCAGAATTGCTGAACGCTGTCGGTCTGACTCTGGCAACCGCAGTCGGTTCTACCGCAAGTGACAGATGGTTAGAAAACAAAGTTCAACTGCGCGACGGGGCAAGTATTGCTCAAGAGAATCTCAACACTTTTTGGCAAGCCTTGAAAGCGAAGGCAGAAAACTTACAAGGACGCGGTACACGGGCAATGAAGAAGCAACGGATTGAACAAGCTCTAGGTCGTCCAGTTACCCGTGTCATTCTTGACCCAGAAGACAACGTGATTCTGAATGTAGGTGAATTGATTACACATCGCGCTGTTAGTCAAGCTGAAGAAAGTGGAGTTCTGAATATCTTACTGAGTTCGGTCTATACCAAGGAGCCAGAAATCTCTGATAAAGAGTTACGTGCTTCAGAATATGGAATGGCAGCCTTGGCGCATCATGGTAATGGGATAAAATGAGCAACCGATTCTGTTGCAATACGGTTCGGTTAAGACAAGAGACGGCGATTTATCGCGTCTTTGTGATCTAGAATTTTCATCAAAAAACCTGAACCTAACCGTATTGGGCGTGTTGGCAACGCTCGTATTCATGAATTTATTATTACCTAAAAGCTGGCGTGTTTTCTAATAGCAGCATAGTGTTTTGCTGTTGTATTCATTTCAATTATCAACTCTGTACCTTGACCTAATTTAGAATTACACTTAATTTTACCTTGATGTTTTTCAACGATAATTTCTCGACTAATTGATAGTCCCAGTCCCTTACCTTTACCTACTGGCTTGGTGGTAAAAAATGGTTCAAACATCTGTCTTTGGATGTGGGGAAGTATGCCTTGACCATTGTCAGAAATGCGAATTATAATTTTGTGTTTTTTTCCTATTTGTTTGTTATTTGGCCAAATATCATTACTATTGACTAATGACAAATGACTTCTAACAATTTCTGTATGAATAAATATTTTGGGAGTAAAGGAATAATCATATTTCATCCTTTCTTCTAAGGCATCAATGGCATTAGTTAAGATGTTCATGAATACCTGATTTAAATCGCCGGGGTAGCACTCGACTAAGGGCAGTTCCCCAAACTCTTTAATTACTTCAATCCCGGCTCTGTCAGGCTTTTCTTTGAGCCGATGCTGTAAAATTCTCAGAACACTATCAAGTCCTTCGTGCAGGTTAACCTTTTTCATTTGGCCTTCGTCAGAGGTTGAAAAATTCCGCAAGGCAAAAACAATTTCTTTAACGCGCTCTGAGCCAGCTCGCATTGACCACAGTAATTTTAAAAAGTCTGTCTTCACGAAACTAAGGTCGAGGCATTGCAGATGTAAGGCTATAACTGGGGTAGGTTTGGGATAGTAATGTTGGTAAAGTTCAATGATTCTGATTAAATCTTCAGCGTATTGACTTGCAGGATGGAGATTGCCGTAGATGAAGCTAACAGGGTTGTTAATTTCGTTAGCCATATCCGCCACCAGTTGACCGAGGTTAGCCATTTTCTGGTTCTGCAATAACTGCCTTTGGGTATATTTGAGTTCTTCGAGGGTAATTTCTAGCTGCTGTGATTTTTCTCTAACTTGGTCTTCAGTAGATTGGTGTTGGGCAATTTCTCTTTGGAGTTGTTCAAGTAGTTGGTATTGTTGAGTAGCGATCGCTTTATCCTGACTAATATCCTTGTGTGTCCCGGCCATTCGCACTGGTTTACCGGATTCATCCCACTGAAATACTTTGCCACAAGCCAAAATCCATTTCCATTCGCCGGATTTAGTCAACATTCGCAATTCAACTTCAAACACAGGTGTGCATCCTTGGAGATAATCGTGCAACACCTGGCGAATTCTCGGTAAATCTTGTGGATGTACAAGTCGTTCAAAGGATTTATGCTCATGAGCGATTTCGTCTAATCCATACCCCAAAATGCCCTTCCACTGGGGATCGTAATAGGTTTTATTGGTTATGAGATTCCAATCCCACAACCCCAAGCCACTGGCGATTAATGCCATTTGTAAGGCGGCTTGTGAGCATTGACAAGGATCTAAATCTTCTGGAGATAAGTCTTTTGATTCCGGGAAACTCTGCGAATCTTGTACTGAAAGTGGAGCTTCCGGTTTATGGGTAGCGGGTTCTTCGATATGCATAGCTGCTGGTACGGTGAGGAAGATATCCTGTAGCTCTCTCTCTACGCTGTCTTAGCACCCTGACGATCCATTTATGGATAAATCGTCTACTTGGTTGATTAGGCTGTAATTTCGGTTAGAAATATATCAGCCCATATCATCAATTTGGATGGAATTTAGAAAAAGGTAAACGGACGAATGTAACCTCTGTTGCGATCGCCGTGGCCATTTTTTAGAAAAAATAGCTACATTGTGTGCATCTACATTCTAAGATATGTCTAAAAAAAGTAGTTCAAATCAAATATAATCACTTAAAAACTCGAAAAATTTTGTAAAAAAAATTCTATGATTGAGTCACGTCAAATGTTTCAGGATACAAAAATATTGTCAAGCCTTGTTTGTAGCTTTTTTGGGAAAGGGCTGGCTGCTATTCATACAAGGTAGACTACATTGAGTTCCAAAACATAATGGTGTGATAAAATTCATGCTGAATTGGAGCCGATGAGTAATGACTATAGATGAAGTAGTATTGCTACTAAAAGCCAGTCAAGCAACGGGTTTAACAACGCTCCAAGAGATTATATTGCGTTCTTCATGGGAAGGAAAAACTTACACGAATATTGCCTGTGAAGCTCACTACGGCGAGGAACGTGTGAGGAAAATTGCTGCTCATTTATGGCAAGTAATGAGTGATTTTTGTAAAGAACCGATAAATAAATCTAACTTCCGCCAGACTGTAGAAAATCACCGTCTTAGCAAAGCAGATCAGCAATTAATTAAGGAATTTAACAAAGCAGCTACGGCTATATCTTTAGAATTTCCTAGTGGTCCAGTATCCGTTAATTCCAGATTCTACATACCTCGCCCGCCAATTGAGGAAATTGCCTACGCAGAAATGGCTAAACCTGGAAGTCTCATCTGCATCCAAGCACCCAAGAAGATGGGGAAAAGCTCTCTGATTTTGCAGTTGCTTGCACGCGCTAATGATCAAGGCTTTCGCACCGTGACGTTAGATTTTCAGCAAGCAGATAAAGTAATATTTACTAGTTTGGATAAATTTTTGCGCTGGCTCTGTGCTAATCTCAGCCGAGAGTTAGAGTTAGAACCAAAACTCAATGATTATTGGGATGAAGATATGGGTAGCAAAGTAAGTTGCTCTATCTATTTCCAACATTATTTACTGTCTGCGCTAGAAACTCCCCTTGTGTTGGTATTGAATGAGGTGGATTGGGTATTTGAATATGAGGAAATTGCTGGAGAATTGTTACCGTTAGTGCGATCGTGGTATGAACGAGCCAAAGGGGTAGAAATTTGGCAAAAACTGCGTCTAGTTCTGGTTTATTCAACGGAAATTCTTGTTCCCTTAAAACTGACTCAATCACCATTTAATATTGGTTTGCCAATTAAGTTAGCTCCCTTCACAAAAGAGCAGGTGCAGGATTTAGCACTACGTCACGGCTTGGATTGGACAAATGGTAAAGTCGAGAGTTTGATGGCACTTGTGGGAGGATATCCTTATTTGGTGCGATTAGCTTTTTATCACCTGGTGGGTAAAGGGGGACTAGAACGGGATTTAGAAAAGCTATTGCAAGAAGCACCCACAGAAGCAGGAATTTATCACGAGTATTTAAAGCAATATGTGTTAGCGCTACGTGATGAATTAGCATTGCAAGATGCTTTTTATGAAGTAATTAACGCGACAAATTATGTGAAAGTAGAGCCAATATTGGCATATAAATTACAAAGTATGGGGCTAATTAATTTAGATGGCGATCGCAGTACTCCTGCCTGTGAATTATATCGTTTATATTTCCGACGATATTTGAAGACAAGCGAGCATTTCAATAACGGCTGTTTTAACTGTGAGTTTAGGCATGGCTAGCGTTATTTCTGCGAGAGTAACTTTAGGAGTGCAAACCTACAGTAACTCTGTGATGGAAAATAGCCGTTGTCGGTCTATTTTCTGAAGCTTGATTTTTTCGGCGTAGAAGGCTTGATAATAAGATTGATAACGCTCTGGTTCAGCTTCTGGATCGGTTTGTTGCCATAGTTCCAAAAAGTGGCGATAGCGTTTTTCCAGCATCACCAAGTCCATGCAAGCGATCGCAGCTTGAACTACTTGCGGAGTTCGAAGTATTTCTTTTTGGTTTTTTTCATTTACATGGAATAAATGGGAAATTAACCCCATCTCGCTGCTAAATTCTAAAAAATGATCTTGCAAGCGGGAAATTAAATCTGGTTGAGACGCAAGATTTCTCGTCTCTCCATCACCGGATGAGATTTCTAAAATCTGTTGCCATAAAAATCGGTGGTGGGAAAGGCTAAATTGCAAATCTCGCTCCTCTAGTTCGGCAATAATCGCTTGACGTTGTTCAGGACAATGCAAGTAAATTCGCAGTAATAAGGCTTCTGCGTGTTCTAAAAGACTGCGTTCTGTAGGAAGTGGGGATTGAGAAACTTTACTACTTCCCCATGCTTGCTTCGCTGATACAGGTTTAGTGTATGCAGCTGCAGGCGGAGCAATTTGAGTTAACAGATTTTCGACTCGCAGAGGTATAAGTCTGGTATCTCCCAAACTGAGTATTTCTGCACAGTAGGAAACGTAATAATTTCGTGTATCACTGTTAGCTATATTTTTAAGTAATTTGACTAATTGCTGAGTTACTTGCTGAAAATCAGTAGCCTGTTTCAAGTCTCGGTTTTGAATAATTTGCTGAATCTGCCAATCTAACCAAAGTGGCGCATTTTTTAGCAGTTCTCCATAATCTTCTGGAGTGTGGCTATGCAAATATTCATCAGCATCTTTACCATCGGCTAAATTCAGAATTTTTAGCTGAACTTCGCCTTTGTATGCTAGTTCGGCAATTTCACCGATCGCACGTTCGGCGGCATTGGTTCCGGCTTTATCAGCATCAAAGTTGAGTACTAATTGTTTCGATTCGGTATACCGTAAAATTAACCGCACTTGTTCTAAGCTTAAGGCTGTACCAAGGGAAGCAACGGCGTTATTAATCCCAGCAGCGTGAAGAGCGATCGCATCAAAATATCCCTCTACCACCACCGCTTGATCGAGTTGAGAAATCCCACCCTTGGCTTGATCGAGGGCAAATAATGTTTTACCTTTGCTAAAAAGTTCCGTTTCTGGTGAATTCAGATATTTCGGTTGTTCATCCGTGAGAGTTCTCCCACCAAAGGCAATGACGCGCCCTTGAACATCGCGGATAGGAATCATTAAGCGATCGCGAAATACATCATAATAACCGCCTCCTTCCTTGCGCGGCTTAATCAATCCCGCTTTTTCTAGGATCTGCGCTGGGTAATGTTTATCTTCCACTAGATAACGATAAAGAGTTTCCCAACCTGCGGGGGCATAACCTAAACCAAATTGCTGTATAGTTTCTTCTTTGAGTTGGCGGTTAGATTGCAAATATTGAAGTGCCTTTTGCCCTTGGGATTGTCTCAGGGCGTGTTGATAAAATTGGGCGGACATTGCCAGAACTTCATACAACTGCTCACGCAAAGATAGCTGACGCTGCAATTCTTGACGTTGTTCGGGTTCGAGGGTTTGTACAGGTACTTGGTAACGCCGTGCTAAATCCAGCACTACATCGGCAAAAGAGCGCTTTCCCAACTCCATGACAAACTTGATGGCATTTCCTCCAGCTTGACAGCCGAAGCAATAGTACATTTGCTTAGTCTGGCTGACGGTGAAACTAGGAGATTTCTCGTCATGGAAAGGGCACAAACCGACAAAATCCTTTCCGCGTTTGCGTAAAACTACGTATTCCGAGACGACATCTACAATATCGGCCCGTAGTTTAACTTCCTCAATTGTATCTGGGTGCAAGCGGGGGATTTGCATTCTAGTCTATTTGTTAAGTCATGAGTTGGTAGTTAACACTGCGGTGGGTTTACCAACTGATAGCTATTATATTCTTGTTGCTAGACCAAGAATGATCTATACAATTGCTTACATTTAATTTTATCAGAGGAAATACTTAAAATGGGACGTATTTTTATATCAGCCGCTCATGGAGGCAGAGAAGCTGGAGGGATCGATTTAGGTGCGATCGCAGGTGGTACAACTGAAGCTAAAGAAATGATTCTGCTGCGGGATTTGATTGTCACCGAACTGAGGGCGCGGAATTTGGAAATTTTGGCAGTTCCCGATGACTTGAGTGCCGCCCAAACCATCACCTGGATCAATTCTCGCGGCCGCCGGGGTGATATTGCCTTAGAGATTAAATCTGATGCAGCTAACAGCCCTTCTGTGCGTGGGGCTAGCGTCTTTTATATTGCGAATAATAGCGATCGTAAAAGCAATGGTGAACAATTGCTAGTGGGTTTATTGCGCCGCGTCCCCCAATTACCAAATCGGGGAGTCAAGCCAGATACAGATAGTGGATTAGGTAGTTTAGCATTCTGTCGCCAGACAACACTTCCAGCTTTGGCAATGCAAGTAGGCTTTCTCAGCAATCCAGATGATCGGGCTTTGCTGCAAACTCGTCGCCGCGATTTTGCTTTAGGAATTGCTGATGGATTGGCAACTTGGAGCCGTGCGATCGATCCTACTCCTGGCACTCCAGCCGAAGCAAATTATCCACCAATTAATATTAATATTAATGGACAAAATTACTCAGAGCAAGGAGTATTAGTTAATGGCAATGCTTACATCCCCATTGATTTAGTAGATCTGCTGCGAATTGATCTTTCCAAAGCAGCTAATGTTAATCGAATTACCTATCGCAAAATAGTTTATATTAAAGCAATAGAACTCCGAGATTTCAATGTTGCGGTTAATTGGGACGCTGCAACCCGGACTGTCAGCTTGCGATCCAATTTGATAGTTTGCCCTGGTCAATTGGAACGAGTGATGTCAAATGGTAATACTTCAGAAATACAGTTACAATTATTCCTCAGAAACAATAACGAAAGTGCTTTGGCAAAGTTTCCAGATATTCCCAAACTTTATCGGGAAGAAGCAGGGATAGAGGGAGTAAACTATGATATTGCCTTTTGCCAAATGTGTGTAGAAACTGGATTTTTACGCTTTGGCGGAGATATAAAACCTGAGCAAAATAACTTTGCAGGTTTAGGTGCGATCGGTGGAGGTTCAGAAGCTGCATCTTTTCCAAGTGCCAGAATAGGAGTGAGGGCACACGTCCAACATTTGAAAGCTTATGCCAGTTTAGAACCTTTGGTACAAGAAGTAGTAGATCCAAGGTTTCGCTTTGTCACACGTGGGATTGCGACATTAATCGATCAGCTATCAGGGCGGTGGTCAGCAGATTTAGATTATGGTGCAAGGATTTCAGCAATGCTTAAACGATTATATGAATCAGCAGGACTTCTTTGAGTGTTGATTAACTTGTTATAGCAATTTTTTTAGAGCCTTGCAACAAGTAATGATATTCAAAAAAGTTCCGTTTAATTATCGAACAGAATTCAGGATTCAGGACGGGCTAAACGCCCCGCTATCGCTAACAGAATTCAGTTGGTTATTCTGTATGACTGGCGGATGAATAACCGGGTTGAAGACCACCAAATGTACAATTTGGTGGTCTTTAATCAGTCGGGGATTCAGACCCACGACTGATTGATTTTGACTCCTGAATTCTGACTTCTGAATTCTTCTTCAAGTAAAGCGGAAATATTTTGGATGTCAGCAAAGTATATACGTAATAATTATATTTAGGGTAACTATGGAGAAAAATTCCTGTATAATTCCTAAATATAGATATTATCTATAAAAATTATGTATATCCTGACATTAAAGCTCAATTGTGCGAGCAATTATTGAAACAAGTTATTTATGAGTTTTTCCAGTACTAATCGGCAAAGCATCTTATTTCTGGCTGCAAATCCTCAAGACACTACCCGTCTACGGCTCGATCAAGAGTTGCGGGATATTGGAGAAGGACTGCAACGCGCTCAAAAGCGTGACCAATTTCAGCTAGAGCAACGGTTGGCAGTTCGTCCTCGTGATATTCAACGGGCGATGCTCGATATCAGTCCGCAGATTGTCCATTTTTCAGGACATGGGGCGGGGGAACAAGGGCTAGTCTTTGAAGATGAAATTGGTAACGCAAAGCTTGTGAACGGGGAAGCGTTGGCAGGACTGTTTGCACTGTTTGCTGACCAAATTCACTGTGTTGTCCTCAATGGCTGTTATTCAGAAGTGCAAGCGAAAGCGATCGCTAATCATGTTGACTATGTAATTGGCATGAACCAAGCAATTGGTGATAAAGCAGCCATCGAGTTTGCAGTCGGGTTTTATGACGCGATCGGGGCAGGTCGTTCCATTGAGTTTGCCTATAAACTAGGGTGTGCCGCAATTCTGATGGCAGGCATTGCAGAACACTTGACCCCAGTGCTGCTCAAAAAATCCCCATCTTCTGATGTCACCGTTCAACCCACCTTGAATACTGTTGTTAAACCTTCAGTTGAGCAATTAGACAATATGCCCATCGATGTCTTTATCTCCTACTCCCATAGAGATGACGAGTTGCTGGAAGAATTTGTGACTCATCTGGCTAACCTCAAACGCCAGGGTAAGATTACTGCTTGGTACGATCGCGCCATCGAAGCGGGAGAAGAATGGGAAGCTCAAATTAAAGGGCAATTGGAATCTGCTCGGATCATTTTGCTGCTGATCAGTCCCCCCTTTATGGGATCAGATTATTGCTATGACATAGAAATGCAAAGGGCAATCGCCCGGCACAATCAAGGCACAGCAAAGGTAATTCCGATTATTCTCAGACCTTGTGATTGGAAAGATTCGCCATTCAGTAAACTCCAAGTTCTACCAAAAGATGCTAAACCCGTAACTCAGTGGAGCGATCGCGATACCGCGTTTCTAAATGTAGTAGAAGGGATTCGCAAAGCGGTTAATTCCCTGTAAAATATTCAAAAAAGTAGATTTTTCATCAAAATGGAGTGTGTTTGCCGCGCGATCGCAGAGTTATAATCACTCCTTGGCAAAGTTCAGAATGTTCCTACCCTGATTTGTTTCTCTTCTAAATCTCAATACCATCTGGCTATCCAACTATTGCAATTTTTAAGACAAGTATGGATGCTAAAAACCAAGCAATATCAGCAGATATTTCAGACATTAACTAAGGAGAATATATGCCTTCGCTTAAGCGTTTAGAGGCAAAACGTGAAGACCTAGAAGAGGAATATGGAGAAGTTCGCAAAAAGTTGAAATGGTTCAAGAAAGAAAGAATCACCAAAACTGATTCGGAAGCTAAATATGAGTTGGAACAACGAATTGAGGAGTACGAATCAAGATTACAAAAAATAGATGAAGAACTCGAAGAGTTAGAAGAACAGATTAATCAACCGAAACGAGCGGAAAACTCTGATCTAGAAAAAAGCCCAACTTTCGATTTCTTATATAAATCACTATTAAAGTTAGGATACTGGGAACAGCACAATCTCTTTGAAGAAATTGCTGGAAAATACTCTCATGGTGTGTTTTTGATCCAAGGTTGTTCCAAAGACTATGGTCAAAGATGGTTACTCAATCGACTAGCTTCGATTATCCCGAATATTTTGGAAGGTAAAAAAATTTTTATTGACTTAAATAGAACTTCATCAAGGACAGATATTTTAGCGATTTGGGATGAATTTGCAGGTTGGGTTACTTTACCTGAAAAGAGTTCACCTTCTCAAATTACTGAAAAAATTTGTGAACTATGGAAATCACAGAATGTTTTAATTGTGTTTAACAATGCTGATGAAACGATTAAAGAAAATTTGTGTGATTTACTTAACAATTTTTGGGTATCACTTACTCAAAAAGTATTAGAAGATAATAATCAACAAAATGCCTTCAAACTACTCATCTTCCTCATAGACTATCAAGGTGTAATATCTCAGTGGAATGTCGGTTTTGTCGAGAAGTATGATTCAGATTGGCAACCAAATTACCCTCTGGGATTGCCTACAATCCATCCATTTTCAGATAAGGATTTAAGAGATTGGTTAAATTTTCAGAGTGATTTCTTACCTCCAGCTATCTCTGCTAATAAGACAGAAACCGTTAGAGTGCTTTTAGAAAAGCAAGGGGTTCCAATGCCAACTTTACGAAAAATTTGCGAGCTTTGTGGTTGTAATTTGTTTGAGCAGGAGGGCAAATGGTTACGCCTCTAAATTCTAATCGCCTTGAATATACTGGCATTAAACAGCCGAACCCAGGAGATAGTTACAACGGTAAACTCATCTATCCTTACCTACCCAGCCAAAAATTAGTGGATGTTGTGAATCTAGCGATTTACTTAGGTCGTCCATTATTACTCAAAGGAGAACCTGGATGTGGCAAGACTCAACTAGCTCTTGCAGTTGCTTATGAGTTAGGACTAGATTTTGAGGCTTGGTATGTAAAATCTACTAGTCGAGCTAAAGATGGTTTGTATATTTATGATACCGTTGGCCGGCTACGAGATGCTCAATTAGCCGCATCTGGTTCTTTAACCATAGAAGAAAAGAAACGCTTTGACGAGCCAAAATCTTATATTCGTTTTGGCCCATTAGGTAGAGCTTTTACTAATTCCAAGCGGACAGTAGTTTTAATCGATGAGATTGACA
Organism: Nostoc sp. FACHB-133; assembly: GCF_014698055.1. Classification (NCBI taxonomy): domain Bacteria; kingdom Bacillati; phylum Cyanobacteriota; class Cyanophyceae; order Nostocales; family Nostocaceae; genus Nostoc; species Nostoc sp. FACHB-133. The sequence continues at coordinate 24,766 of NZ_JACJSH010000030.1, read as the reverse complement.
AAGCCGATATCGATTTTCCCAATGATTTATTGTTAGAACTCGACGAGCAACTGATTCAGATTGAAGAGATCCGAGAAAATGGGAAAGAAAAGGAGATTAAGGCAGTCAATTCACCGATCGTTTTGATTACTAGTAACGATGAGAAAGATTTACCTGATGCCTTTTTGCGGCGGTGTTTATTCTATTACGTCCATTTTCCCAGCTATGAACAAATTGTGCAAATTGTCAAATGTCGATTTCCTGATATTGCAGATGAACTGACAGATACAGCTGTTTCCCGTTTTATGAAATTACGGGAATCTATGGAGGGTGAAACAGGTAAATTCAGTAAGAATGTGAGTACGAGTGAATTACTCGATTGGATTAAGGCGCTAAAGCGAGATTCCTTACAAGAAGTATTAAATAAGTTGTCGGGGGAAGCTCAACTGCCTTACTTAGAAGTATTACTCAAAAGTTGGGATGCTCACATTAATTATTTGAGGTTAACTAGCGATCGTGAATGAGCCAGCATTATTAGAACTATTCACCTGTTTAAGGAAAGCAGGTTTTCCCTTGGGGTTGGCAGAATATCATCTGCTGCTGGAATCTATTAATGCAGGTTTTGGTACTCGCGATCGCACTGAACTAGCCCAACTATGCTGTGCTATTTGGGTAAAATCCCAGCGAGAAGAGCAAATTTTTCACGATTATTTCAACCAAATCATTCCAGAGCGCCTGGAAGCAGACTTTTTTGAAAGTAAAACAGAGGATATTAGCTCAAAAACGAATCAACAGGAACAACCGACTTTCAAGAGACGTAAAACGGCTCGAATCCGGCGTTTGATAATTTTAGGGCTGGCGACTTGTGTTGTGGCGATCGGCAGCGCGTTTCTCCTCAAAAAGGAATCACAGGTTAATACTTTAAGCTTCAGCGGCACTAATTTTATTTTTCCTTCCTTTACCGTAAATATAGGTGAAAAGGCAGCACAGATCAAAATTACCCGCACTGGTAGCAGGTATGGAGCAGTCAGTGCAGAATTGAATGTTGGAAAGAACTGTCGCCCAAACGAACCTAAAGATACTTCCCTGGTTAGTGATACTCCCCAAGTTGTTCAATTTAAAGATGGTGAATTAGGAGAAAAAACTCTCCTAATTCCCATTTCCAATGCTGGGAAGACTGATTTTTTCCAGAAGCAAATTACCTTATGCTTGATTGACCCTCAAGGTAAAGTTCAGCTTGGTTATCCCAACCAAGCGATTTTAGTTATTCAAAATAAAGATTATTTGAATAATCTATTATATTATTCTGAATATCTTAACTTACTATTAATTATTTTTACCTGTATTATTCTGCTGCTTGTTGCTTGGAAGATGTGGAAAATTCAACATACAGTCTCTTTTGCAGATGATGCGATCATTCCTGAAACTTACACCAACTTACCCAAAACAATGCTGTCTCCTGAAGTCATGCGGACAACGGCTGACGAGATTCAAGTTGCTAAAGCAATCAGGCGATCATCAGACAACCAACTTAGCGAATTCCCCCTCATCGTTAACGATTTGCCTGTCACTCATCGACAAATGAAGCAAGGGTGGCGTTATCTGCGTCAGTTTAGTCGTGAGGGGCCACCCATCGAGCTAGATATGGAAGCCACTATTCAACAGGTTGCCCAGTACGGAGTTTTATTAAATCCTGTGTTAGTTCCGCGACGTACCAACCGCATAGAACTTCTGCTGTTAATCGATGGAGATGGTTCGATGGTTCCGTTTCACCACCTTTCCCAAGAGTTGGCAGATACAGCATTACGTGGAGGGCGTTTCAGCCGAGTTCGGGTTTACTATTTTCACAACTGTCCAGATGAATATTTGTACCGCGATCGCTATCATTTAGAGGCAGAATCAATTGATGATTGTTTGTCAAACTTGCCTAAAGCTAGAACAGTTTGCTTGATTTTCAGCGATGCTGGCGCTGCTCGTGGTGGATTTAATTCTAGGCGACGGCGGTTGACAAAATTTTTTTTAAAAGAGTTACGGCAGTATGTACGTTATATTACTTGGCTCAATCCGGTTCCTCGCGATCGCTGGGAAACTACAACCGCCCATGACATTGCGGCTTTAGTTCCCATGTTTGAGGTAAATCGTCAGGAATTTTACAAGGCGATCAACGTTTTACGAGGACGGCATCAACCTTTGGGGGAGGTAAGCTAAGATGACGAATCCTAGTGTTTTGTTGCCGGAAACGCGCTCTCAGGAAATTGAGCAGGCGATCGCATCATTCCAGAAACGATTTACCAAAGCCCATATATATCTAGCCTATCATGCTGCCTTGCCCATCGCTCTCACGCCCCATTTGACCTACTGTCTCTGGGCAAATTTTCCGATGGATATCGCAAAGCAAGACTTGAAAGTGCCGTGGATCGCAGTAGCCGACTTGCTACTTTCTCCACTCTGTAAAGAAGTAGGACATGAACTATATGAGATGGATGCAGATTTACGCAATTATTTACTAGAGCAAATGATTCATCATCCTAGCTTCGGTCAGAAGCGTGTTGAGGAATTAGCCCATTTTTTACTATCCTACGTACAGCAAGAATTAAATGATTCTAAATCCTCTATACAAACTCTGGCTCAAGCTCAACGTTGGACGGCACTTGCGTATGTTTATCCAGAAGCTGTCGCCCATGATTTGGCTACGACACTTGCCGAATTAACCCTCAGCGAAAAAACAGAATGGCTTCGATTGACATCATTAACAGAAGCGATCGCAACTCCTTTGCATCAAGCTCATTTTGAATCCCTGCTAGCGTATCTTCAGGGGATGCGCGAACTGGCTCGTGGCAATCATATCCAAGCAGAATCAACCCTAAAATCTTTGCCAGCCCATAATAATCAAATTGTCGTCGCCGGAGTTACTTTACCCATTCCTGAGTTCCAAGACTCTAATTGGCATATCAACCTGATTGCATCCAAAGCTACCTCACTAAAGGCATTTAAATTTGAGACAGCTAAACTAATTCGTCAACCCCGGTTTATGCAATTGGGTTCACGCTGGGTAATCGAGCGACATGAACAACAAGCAACCCTGTTTTATGAGCAATTAGAGGGACAAGTTAACCTAGAAATGGTGCGTATACCAGAAGGCAACTACTGGATGGGAACCGTAAATAATGAGGGAGACTACCGGGAACGCCCTCAACATCGAGTCACCATTACCTCCTTCTTTTTAAGCCGTTTTCCTGTGACACAAGCCCAGTGGCGGGCAATTGCCAAGACTACCAAAGTCAGGATTGAACTGAATTCTAACCCCTTCGACTTTAAAGGTGATAATTTACCTGTGGAACACATTACTTGGTTTGAAGCGATCGAGTTTTGTGAGCGTTTGCAATTACAGACTGGAAAACCTTATCGTTTACCCAGCGAAGCCGAGTGGGAATATGCTTGTCGTGCAGGGACAAAAACCCCATTTTACTTTGGCGAAACAATTTCTCCTCAACTTGCCAGTTATGACGCAAGCAAACGATATCGTTCTGGTCCCAAAGGGCGATCGAGCAAACAAACTAGTGAAGTAGGTTCTCATAACGCAGCGAATGCTTTCGGGCTAGATGAGATGCATGGCAATGTCTGGGAATGGTGTGCCGATCACTGGTATGACGACTACACGAATGCACCAGCAGATAGAAGTGTCCGAATTACTAACAACCGGGCTTCACCTAGAGTTATCCGAGGTGGTTCTTGGAGCCATGAACCTACTATATGTCGTTCGGCCTATCGTAACGGAATTCCTCCTGACAATAAAGTGCTGACAATTGGCTTCCGAGTAGCAGTATTTTTGCAAAAAGCGAATCTCAAATGAGCTTGTAATGATGAGGCATATAGCAATCCTAAATAATTCGTGAACACAAAGATACCCGACTTCTCTAAAAAGTCGGGTATCTGAGGCTGACGATTTTCACACATCAAATAGGATTGCTATATTTATTGCTTTTCGTTACAAAAAGCTTCACAAGAATTTCTCAAGCAGTACCCTGACGGGTACTATTAACGCTGAACAGAATGTGGTAAATACTAGATTTATATCTAAAAATGAGGTAATCAAATATAACCTATGAGTATCCTTTCTGAACTTCAAAGCAAAAAACTTGGATTGCTTGAATTAATATCATTAGGCTTCAACTTATATATTAAAAAAAATCGGCTCTTTCTTGGTTTGTTTTTAATATACCTGCCTTTTTCTATTATTTTAACCGTATTATCATACTATTTATTACTTTATGGTTATATTTTATACCTATGGGTTTTAATTTCAATTTTTTATATCTTTGTATATTCAATTTATAGTGCTACTCTTTGTATCCTTACAGAAAGTTGTGTTCTTCAGGAAAATATTCAACCTAAAGCTGTAGTAAAATGGGTATTGTCGCACATCTTACCCCTGATTGGTTTAGAGATAAGATTTTTTATTACTTCCTATTTACTTTTTCTATTGCTATTCGTTCCAGGCATTATTTACTTTATAAACAATGACTTCTCCTTTCACGCTTTTATTCTCCGAGGTCAAAGAGGTAAGGCAGCATTTCTATACAGTAGAACATTAGTTAAAGGAAATTGGTGGAAGGCGTTTTTCTTTGCATTATTAACTTATCTAATCAGTGGGGGCTTGCAGGCAATTTTTTACAAAATTTTCAATATTACTGTTGCAAACTCTTCAATATTAATTACTGTTATATCCACTGCATTAATACAATTAATTCTTCTGGGATTTGGAATTTGTAAAGTTTTGTTCTTTCTTAACTTAGAGTTTCAAAAACAATAACAAAAGAAAATTTTTTTATTTGTACGTCATAGAAAATTTTTTTATTTGTACGTCATAATTTAAGTATGGCTGAGTCATCTGTTCTAACTATTTTATTTTTAGCAGCAAATCCAGTAGGAAGCTCTCAATCACGTTTAGAGCAGGAAGCGCGAGATATTAGTGATGGGTTATTAAGAGCAAGACATCGCGATCGCTTCAATTTTGAGCAACGATGGGCGGTACGTCCTAGAGATATTCAACTGGCTCTGCTAGAATGCAATCCTCAGATTGTTCATTTTGCTGGACATCGCAAACAGGACAATATATTAGAACAAAAAGGAACCATAACTCAAGAGCTTGTTACTGCTACAGAAACAGAAATTGAGCCAGAAGAAGGATTAGTATTTGAAGATGATACCGGACATATTCATCTTATTCCTGCCAATGCCTTAGCAGATTTATTTAAGTTATTTTCAGATCGGGTGAACTGTGTTCTCTTGAACGGTTGTTACACCGAGGTTCAAGCAAAGGTAATTGCCCAACATATTCCTTACGTAATTGGAATGAAGCAATCAATTACCGATAAAGCGGCTCTAGATTTTGCTCTAGGATTTTATGATGCGCTAGGATCTGGTAGGTCAATGGAGTTTGCTTATCATCTGGGCTGTTCAGCAATTCAAATGGCAGGACTGTCTGAACATTTGACCCCTATTCTCTATAAAAAAACAGAATCAGATTCTATTTCTGTGCAAAATGATTCTTCCAGACTAAATGCTGTTCTACTTGATGGTACAACTCAAAACGTGTCTTCAAAACGACATATTCAAGAAAAGCGCGAAGACTTAGAAGAAGAATATGAAAATATTCGTAAAAAGTTGAAATTCTTGAAGAAAGAATGGAATATTAAAACTGATTCGGAAGCTAAATATGAATTGACACAACGAATTGAACAGTATGAAGAACAGTTGCAAAATATTGAGGAATTGCTTGATAGCTATGAGTCAGGAACCTGAAATAATCGTCAATGAAGATATGAAACCTGAATATGATTTTTCAGGTGGTGTCCGTGGCAAATATTACGAAGCGTATATGCAATCGAGTAATGTTGTAGTTATTAATCCAGACGTGGCAGAAATATTTCGAGATTCGGCTTCTGTTAATGAGGCGTTGCGATTGCTTGTAAAAATTGCGAAGGCAACGGCAGCATAACCAAAACTTACCCAAACAATAGCCGAAACCTTAATTTTTAGGTAGGGGCAATTCATGAATTGCCCCTACCTAAAGCGCAGCCTCATACATCTCGCTGATATTCTTCTAACAATTGCGGAATGTAATCATACCCATCTACACCGATAACCGCAATTATTTTAGGGCGATGTTGCTGCAAGAACTTTTGGAAAGCTTCGACCCCAATTTGACCCTGCAAAATTGTTAGTAAACCTGCTGCTTGCCGCCACTCATTAGAAGCAATTTGCTCCAAAAGATACATTCCTAAACAGCCTGTGTAAACGGTTTTTTCAGAATTTTGGAGATGATAATAAGCTTCTGCCAAATAAGCTAAGTTCCGCCCTTGGAGATATAAATCGCCGGAAACTTGGGCTGTTTTAAAGCCATCCTCCAAATATTTAATTGCAGTTTGGTGTTCTCCAATTACTAGATAAGCGATTCCTAAGCTACTGACACATAAAGCTTTACTTTGAATATCGCCTAATTTTTCTGATAGTTTTAAACCTTGTTCTAAATAGTTAATTGCAGCTTGGTATGTTTCAGGTTCTAGATTCTCCAGTTCTTGAGCCTGCATGACTTCGCTGTAACCTAAGTTTACTAGCGCGTTGGCTTCTCCTGTTCTATCGCCTGCTTGCCGACTAAATATTAATGCTCGTTGACTGTAGTTAATTGCTTCAGCATAATTTTGCTGTTGCACGTAGGTGCGGCTGAGGTGGTTGAGATTGGCTATTTCACAGGCGCGATCGCCTGCATTCCTGGCTATCTCTAACGCCTGCTGATGAAAATCAATTGAGCGCTGGTATTGCCCCAAAGCACGCTGAGAATAACCTAAAAGGGTCAAAATCCGCGCCTTTTCTTGGGTTCCCTCACCTCGTCGCAATGGTTCATCCAAATAATCGAGGGCATCTCGCAAATAAGTGCCAGTAAAAGAGGCAAATATCCCGCCGTAAAAAGGAAAATATGGACGCTGGGCAAAGGTTCGCAAAATTTGGAGCATGATTTGAGAACACGCATCCGCGTATACTGTCCCAATGCTCCCAAAGCCACTTGCTAATTGACTCCAAATCACTGCAAAGGTCAAAAAAGTGGAAATGGACAACTTTGGCCCGGCTTTAACATCGTAAGCTTGTTGGTCAAACCAGTTAATTAGCCCCCGTTGCAAGAACTGTAAAATTAATTCCATTTCCACCCAATCTCTCAGGGTGATTCCCCGTTGTCGCTGGGCAAACTCAATTGCCGATTCTTCCATCGCTAAGGTACGAAGTAGTGCTTTGGGTAACTCACTATTGAGTTGTTTAGCCCAACTTGCCCAAGGGCCACGTTCTCCCGGTACGCCACCAAATCCTAAAGCTTCTTTTTGCTCGTACATCCAACTGAGCAAGTTGTCTTGCAATCGTTGCCAAGAAGCTAATCCACGGGTAATACCTTCGGAAAATTGTTCTAAATCAGCATCTGCCTGGGCAAATTGCTGTAATCCTTTTGATAATTGCTGTAGCTGTTGCAAATTTAGCGGATACTTCTGATTTGGGTCAGTAATCCGTAAAAATGTCGCTAGTCGCTCGTCAGAGGGGGCTGTGGTAATTTCTGTAACTGCTGAAGCGATCGCTTCTGTGGCTTTGTTTTGCTCTTGCCAACGTTGCCATTGACTTTGAATGGTCTTAATGGCTCTCAAACTGCGAGTAGCTTTGGCTTTCTTGAGTTCGTCTTTTTCACTATCTACTTGGCTTTGGAGAGCATTCAGGCGATCGCTCAAAGCTAACTCAAATACCTCCCCTGTACCGGAAGTAATGCCTTTAAGCAGCATTTGGTACACCATATCAACAGAGCTAATTTTGCCCTTGAGGGTGGTTTCAACAATTTCATCGATTAAGGCAATATAGCGATCGCGCAATGGCAGAGAATCTGACACTTTAGCTACTAAGAAACGTCACGTCAATTCTAATTCTATAGGACTTATGCATTGACAAGAAATACCAAATATGGATTAAGGTTAAAAACCATATCTTTCGTAAGGACATAGCATTGCTCATACGTGTCAACTTAACGTGTAACCCTGGCAATGATGGTAATCCTAAACAACCAACTATCTCGATTTACCAATTAATTCAAGGTGAGTATCAGGTTAAGCAATTTAGGGGAAGCGATCGCATTCAATCGCCAGCCTTCCCAGAGTTTAGTTTAACTACTGAACAGATTTTTCGGGCTGGATAAGTCGCGTAAAAAACGGCTAAAGAAGTAAAAGAACCATCAAAGACTCGTCCACGAGTGTCAAAGACTCGTCCGCGAGTATCAAAGACTCGTCCACGAGTATCAAAAACTCGTCCACGAGTATCAAAGACTCATCCACGAGTATCAAAGACTCGTCCACGAGTATCAAAGACTCATCCACGAGTATCAAAGACTCGTCCGCGAGTATCAAAGACTCGTCCACGAGTATTAAAGACTCATCCACGAGTGTCAAAGACTCATTAACGGAGTTCCGAACCTCATTAATGAGTATCAAAGACTCGTTGACAAGCCAATCTGAACTATTGGCAATGATAAATTCTTTTTATATTCAGTAAAAATTATTAGTACCCGTGTAGTATTACACAAAATAGTAAATTGCTTTGATATCTTGCAGTATTCTTAATTAGCACCTATCTCCGCCTGGAACTCGAATTTCCTTTCTCATAGTCAATAGTCCATTCAATGTGGACTAAAACCCAAGTCTGGAAAGAATTTAGCCCTCTTAAGAAGACTTTTGCTATCAGCCAGAGGTTTCTAACCTGTGGCGGTTGTTGGGATTAGTGCAAAATATTAGTGGTTGCGAAATTGTCCAGCGAATCAGGGGCATTACATATAATTTTCGTTAACAGGTGAACCTCAGTATGGCAAACATGCCTCAACGTTTCCTTGAAAAAATCCGAGAAGCGAAAGAGAAACAGCTTAAAGAATTAGATTTAAGCAATGATTGGGGTACTGATGACAAGGAAAAATTATTAACAGAGATTCCTGCTGAGGTTTTTGAACTGGAATGGTTGGAGGTTTTAAATTTAAGCCGCAACCGATTAACGACACTGCCAGAAGCGATCGCCCGCCTGCAACAACTCACTTACCTGAATTTAAGGCTCAACCGATTAACGACACTGCCAGAAGCGATCGCCCACCTGCAACAACTCACTTACCTGGATTTAGCCGGCAACCAATTAACGACGCTGCCAGAAGCGATCGCCCGCCTGCAACAACTCACTGAGCTGTATTTAAACAGCAACGAATTAACGATGCTGCCAGAAGCGATCACCCGCCTGCAACAACTCACTTCCCTGAATTTATACGACAACGAATTAACGACGCTGCCAGAAGCGATCACCCGCCTGCAACAACTCACTGACCTGGATTTAGGCGACAACAAATTAACGACGCTGCCAGAAGCGATCGCCCGCCTGCAACAACTCACTCACCTGGATTTAAGCGGCAACGAATTAACGACGCTGCCAGAAGCGATCACCCGCCTGCAACAACTCACTTCCCTGAATTTAGGCGGCAACCGATTAACGACACTGCCAGAAGCGATCGCCCGCCTGCAACAACTCACTTCCCTGAATTTAGGCGGCAACCGATTAACGACACTGCCAGAAGCGATCGCCCGCCTGCAACAACTCACTTCCCTGAATTTAGGCGGCAACCGATTAACGACACTGCCAGAAGCGATCGCCCGCCTGCAACAACTCACTCACCTGGATTTAAGCGGCAACGAATTAACGACGCTGCCAGAAGCGATCGCCCGCCTGCAACAACTCACTTCCCTGAATTTAGGCGGCAACCGATTAACGACACTGCCAGAAGCGATCACCCGCCTGCAACAACTCACTGAGCTGAAATTAACGGGCAACCCCATCGAAAAGCCACCACCAGAAATTGTTGAACAAGGTATTGAGGCAATTAGGGATTATTTTCGGCAACTGCAAGCAGAAGGCACAGATTATCTGTGTGAAGCAAAGTTACTAATTATCGGCGAAGGTGGAGCAGGGAAGACAACACTGGCGAAGAAAATTGAAGACCAAAATTATCAACTCCGAGAGGAAGACTCTACGAAAGGAATTGAGGTGATTAGGTGGGATTTCCCAATGAAAGATGGGCGAGAATTTCGAGTTAACATCTGGGATTTTGGTGGGCAAGAGATTTACCATGCTACTCACCAGTTTTTCCTTACTAAGCGTTCTCTCTACGTTTTAGTAGCAGATACCCGCAAGGAAGACACAGATTTTTATTACTGGTTGAATGTAGTAGAACTGTTGAGCGATAACAGTCCACTGTTAATCATCAAAAATCAGAAGCAAGACCGCCGCCCAGAAATCAATGAACGTGAGTTACGGGGGCAGTTTACTAATTTGAAGGAGACTTTACCAACAAACCTTGCTACCAACAGGGGTTTAGAACAAGTTTTAGAACAAATCAAGCATTACGTTAAAAGTCTGCCCCATATTGGCAGTCCCCTCCCAAAAACCTGGGTTAGAGTCCGGGAAGCTTTGGAGAGTGACAAACGCAATTACATCGGCTTGGATGAATACCTGAACATCTGCCAAAAAAATGGGTTCACCCAAAGAAATGACAAGTTGCAGTTGAGCAGCTATCTGCACGATTTGGGAGTATGCTTGCACTTCCAGGAAGACCCACTTTTGAACAAGACCGTTATCCTCAAACCCAAGTGGGGAACTGATGCAGTCTACAAAGTGCTGGATAATGAAAAGGTGATTAGCAATCTAGGCAGTTTCACCCGGTCTGACTTGGCAAACATCTGGTGTGAAGACGAATACGCCACGATGCATGATGAACTATTGCGGCTGATGATCAACTTCAAGCTGTGCTACGAAATTCCTAGAAGCCAAGGAAAGTATATTGCCCCACAACTGCTATCCGCTAATCAACCCCTCTATGCCTGGAATCAAACTGACAACCTGATTCTGCGTTACGAATATGACTTCATGCCCAAGGGCATCATCACCCAGTTTATCGTCGCTATGAATGAGTTGAGGAATAAACAACAATATGTCTGGAAAAGCGGCGTTGTTCTCAGTAAAGACCAGACGAAGGCAGAGGTGATTGAATATTATGGCAAGCGGGAGATTAAGATTCGAGTTTCGGGTCGTCATAAAAGAGATTTGATGACCATAGTTACACATGAACTCGATAAAATTCATGACTCGTACAAGCGACTAAAGTACAACAAGTTAATTCCCTGTAATTGTGACACCTGCAAAGATAACCAAGAGCCACACTTTTACCCTTTTGAGATATTGCGACAGTTTGTAGCTGATAAGCAAGAACACATTCAATGTCAAAAAAGCTATCAGATGATTGATGTCTTGGGATTAATTGATGATGTAATGGACAAACAACAATTTATTCAGCAAGAAGAAACCAGACGCAGCGGAGATACTTTTTATATAAACGCTGAAAAAGTTCAAATTCAAAAAGGGAATAATCCTATGTCTAATCAATCTCCGCAAGAAGAAAAGCCAAAGTCAGAAGATGTTAAACTTCCATTTGCTTTTCGCAATGGAATGTTCTATTTATTTGTATTTGTAGTTGTATTTTGTCTAATTGCATTTTTTGGTGGTTCGCTACCATTCCATTATCTAGCTTTAGCAATTATTGGTACAGCAATATTTATTGTCTTAATCGGCGTTCTGCAACTTCGTCAAGATGACCGCCTTTCTGAGAAATCTTTTGTAGATTTAACAAAAATAGTACTGGAAGATTTGCCTGTAATTAGCAATATTATTAAGCATTTTCAAGGAAACAAATAAAAGTCCGGCGAATAGAATTCGCGGCTATAGAAACATAGACGCTTTGCGGCTTCCCGCAGGGTAGTCCGCCTGCGCGGACTAAGAAACAATTGAGGGTTTGAAACCCACGGAGGTGGGTTTTGTCTGTGTAGACGCGGTTTCTAACCGCCCTTTTCACTGTTATTCTCCTTTTTCCTGAAGGAGCGATCGCCAATCTTCAATCGCCTTCTCCGTCCACAGCCAATTTTTAGCTAATTTATCAACCTGGAAATTTACTGAATCAGAGTTGAGAACCATTTGCCGCAACTTGATCGCTTCATTAAGATACTGTGTCTGCTTACCACTAGATTGACTAAGTGCAGATTTATACAGTCCAAGAGCTAAACCAGCATAAGAAGTTAAAGCATCTTCAGGAACTGCTGTCTTTGAATCTGTATTTTGTTCTTTGAGAGCTAAATTCAAAGCCTTGAACCAAGAGTCATTGGCTCGATTTAGATTGCCTTCTGCGTAGTAGGCAAATCCTAAAGCGTTATTATACAAAAGCGATTCTGGTTTAGCTTTTGCAGCAGTTTCCCAGTAACGGCGGGCATCATCGACGCTATAGTTATTGTCTCCAGTCCCGATAGACTGCCAAGCTAATCTTCCCTTATAAAAGTTGACAGATGGATCGTCAACTTGCTTATTTGGAATAAGTTTAAGGGCAGTTTCTGCCGCAGCCAGTGCCCCACGATTGAGTAATTCTTCTACAGCCAACAACCCACCTTGTAAATCTCCCTGGCTCAATTTTTGCGTAGCGCTAGTGGTGACAATTCCAGTGCTTGCTGTTTCTAAATCGATATTTTGCTGTTTTTGGATAGGTAAAGACTCGGTGGAAATTGCTGGGATGTTTGGCAAAGTTGCCATCTGGGATCGATTTTGCCACCACCAATTTAAACCGATCGCAGCTACTAAGGCACTGATTCCCACAATACCCACAATTGGCCACAACTTGCGGCGTTGAGTACGATGTCTTGGTGCGGGTGATTGCGATGCCTGGGTTGGGCTCTGCCTACGCGAAAACTCAGAATTTTGCTGATTTCCTTGAAATTTACCAGTAATTGCAGGGGGCGGTGCCGGGATTTCTCCCCATAAATCTCCTTCATCTTCTAGAGAAGTCATCTCTTCTGAAATCTGGCTTTGCTGAAAATTATTTTCTAGAATTTGTTGATCTGGTTCAGTTGTAGCTTTTTGGTTATCTAGCTGACGAAACAAATCCGAAACGATCGCAGAATCTTCTTCATAACTTGGGTCATCATACTCAATTTCATCAACGAGATCGCCCCAAGTATCCTCACCGAGCCAGTCTAACCCAGAAGAGTCACGCGCCAAACCAGCAGGAATCATTTCTTCCATTCCCAAAGGCATATCGCTATCATCTGCGTTGGCGTAGCCCGTCGTAGACATCGCAGAGTACATCGTGGAAGTTATTCCTAGAGGTGAATTATACTGATCCCGCAAGTCTGGACTTTCGGATACCTCAATTTCTTCACTGAGAAAACCGTCAGATTCTGGCTGGAGATATAAAATCGGTAATGCCCAGTACATCTGGTGAGAACCATAAGCAGAAATTAATCCTTGGCGTACCCGACTAACGCACAAATCTACTGGATATCCCTGACTCAAGTTGCGGTAAAACAATTGTGTGAGTGTCAAGGCCACTTCATCAGGAATGCGTTCTGACATAGCCAAAACGCTTCTAATTCCGCGCTTCACGAGACTTTCTGCCAGATTACGTTCACCCGTATCTCCAGAAAGATCAGATGCAGCTGTGTACGCCCCCAAGCAGGAATTAAACACTGCCATTTGAATATTATTGTTGACGAGCAGACCTGCTAGATCGTCTCCACTCAAGATTTCCGTTAAGCCAGTTCTGCGACTAACAAGATAAATTTCTCCGCCATTGCCGCCTAAGTTACTATGACCAGAATAGTGGAGAACTTGGTATCTGCCTTGTTCTAGGGCTTGCGTCAGTTCTTCCCGTCCTGGTTGGTCTAATACAGTGAGTTCAATTTCTGGGAAACGATTGTTACCTTCAGCAAGTCGTGATGTTTGACGGTGAAGTTCCGCTTGCAGTTTAATCGCTTCCTGTTTCTGTAAATCAAGACGGGCTTGATCTGAGGGAGAAGCAATTACCATCAATACTTTCACACTACCTTGTTCTCGTGTTGTGAAACTATTGCGCGATCGCAAAGGAGAACCCCCCAAAATGCCACTTTGGAAGCGAGAAAAAGCCACATAAGGCCCAGTAGCCAGAGGGCGATCGCCTGCGTGCATTACTTCCCAAGGTAGACGAGCTAACCTAGTGTCCTTTAGCCCCAAGCGTAAGCGTAGTACTTGTTGGTGATTCTGGGCAATACCTTGGGCAGTAATCCAACTATCTCTGAGAGTGCCTTGAAATAAGGCGTTATAAAATTGTTGACCCAATGCCACCAAGTTAACAGAGTTTCTGGCGATATTACTTTCGTGCCCACCAGAGGTAAATGGATCTCCCTGCAATACCGACTTCAATGGGTCATTCATCAAATGCCCAGCAGCTATTAACCAATCAGCTACAGGCCAAGTCACCAATTCTTCTGCCAATGGTACCCCAGGCGCGACTTGTTCCGTCCGCACCAAGTAGTCATTTTGCCCTACTGGGGTTACGGAAATGTGAAATTCCTGGGTCACAACTTCTCCTGTCCGCCTCCTAAATCTGGTTTGAAACACGAAAGTTTCAAGTCGATTTGCTCCCTCTGATAACTTAGATGCATCCCACCCCTGAATGTTTCTGATTCGGTGTTGTTTTGCTTTTTCTGCCTTTACAACTTTATCCGGATCGGATTACTTGGATCTAGAACACTTAATTGGTAGATGCACCTTGATCTTCAACTCCCCTAGTTGGCTAACACCTACTAGGGGTTTTTTTCAATTTTGGCAAACAACAGCAACTTTTAACGCAGATATTCTTTACCAAAAAATAGTGCTTAATCCTAGAATACTTGATTACTAGATAGATGTCCCTTGATTTTTAACTCCCCTAATTCAGTGAATATCTACTAGAGTTTCGTTGACACGCCTTTCTAATAAATTTATCCGGAGCATGGTGGTTAAACCTAGAACACTTAATTGGTAGATGCACCCTGATAACTAGCTCCCCTGGTTGGCTAACACCCACTGGGGGTTTTTTTATGAAGGAATTTAGCAGCAATCATTTCTGACGCATCAAATTTTTAAGGCAATGCACTGGTTATTTAATTGGTAGATTCACCCTGATAACTAGCTCCCTTAGTTCGCTAACACCCATTGAGGATTTTCTCTGGTGAGCGTCAATTTATCCGGTAGATTGCTCTTTAAGAATCTCTTTTAATCCTCATGTAGGCTAGAATCTCCTGAATTCGCGCCAGTAGCCCTATGAGTATCATTTACAGGTAAACGAGATTTTGAAAGACTTTAGCTTCACTTGACACCAATATCTGATAACTAACTCCTCTGGTTGGTTAACAACTTTGAGGTTTTTTTTCTGGTGAGCAAACAACAATAACTTCAACCTCTGCTATTTTATCCGGTAGCTACCCATTTACTTTAGAAAAGATAGATCAATAGATGCACCCTGATAACTCACTCCCCTGGTTGGCTAACACCCACTGGGGGTTTTTTTCTAGTGACGTAGGCGTAGCCCTTCCTAGACATGGCCGTCAACCCTGATTTTTGCCATTTTCCCCGGAAGATACTCGCTGCCCCTAAAAAACATTAATGGTAGATGCACCCTGATAATTAACTCCCCTAGTAGACTAACATCATCTGGGGGTTTTTATTTTAAAAAATAACTTACCTTTGTCCAAATTATCCGGAGTATGGTGTTTAACCTGAGAACACTTAATTGGTAGATGCACCCTGATAACTAACTCCCCTAGTAGACTAACATCATCTGGGGGTTTTTATTTTAAAAAATAACTAGCCTTTATCCAAATTTATCCGGAGTATGGTGTTAAACCTAAGAACACTTAATTGGTAGATGCACCCTGATAACTAACTCCCCTAGTAGACTAACATCATCTGGGGGTTTTTTATTTTAAAAAATAATTAGCCTTTGTCCAAATTTATCCGGAGTATGGTGTTAAACCTAAGAACACTTAATTGGTAGATGCACCCTGATAACTAACTCCCCTGATTGGCTAACGCTCATCGGGGGTTTTTTATTTTAAAAAATAACTAGCCTTTATCCAAATTTATCCGGAGTATGGTGTTAAACCTAAGAACATTTAATTGGTAGATGCACCCTGATAACTAACTCCCCTGATTGGCTAATGCTTATCGGGGGTTTTTTGTGTAGACACGTAGCGGCTTGTCTTAGACATCGCCCTAGCATTTTCTGTTGATGTAACTAGAATGCACCACTACTCTTGTTGTTACTGCTCCTAGGATAGAGCATAAATTGCTCACTCAATTCCTGAATCCCTTTCTTTTTATTGTGAGCTAGAGATGCCACATCAAAATGATTGCTATGATATTTAATCATATTCTTAATTTTTTTTCTATATTTTGGCGTTTAATTATTTGTCTGCCAGCAATCACTGCTTTCAGCTTCCGAATCAGAGCTTCCTTGGTAACTACATATGTATATTTCTTGTTTGTATGTTCAGTCTGAGAATGCAGTCCTGAAGACTCTGCCTCCCAAAAAACATATAAGTAAGGACGCAAGAAAAGATACTGGATAAGGGTTTTAGCTTTAAGTTGACACTAATAACCAGCTATATGGTAATATTTCATGGCATTATGCTAAAAAACTTTGCTTAAAATCAAAGAGTCGCCAACCCATGAGTTTAGCTGTAATTAAGTTCTCTTCAGAAGAGTGCGGCATCTGCCATAAAATGTCTTTTTACGACAAAAAGGTGGCTGAAGAACTGGGTTTAGAATTTATTGATGTGAAAATGCAGGATACGACTGCTTATCGCAAGTATCGCAAGATTTTATTAACTCAGTATCCCGATAAATCAGAAATGGGATGGCCTACTTACATCCTCTGCAATTCTCCAGAAGGGGAATTTCAGATTGTGGGTGAATTAAAAGGAGGTCATCCCAAAGGGGAATTTAGAAGCCGTCTGCAAGAGGTTCTGGATTCTACAGGTAATCAGAACTAAATTACTTCAAAAGATTTGACCTCTAGGACAGGGCCAATCATGGCAATAGTCATGATATCTTCACGCACCTGTCCTTTTACTTTTGCTTTTTGTCCGGCTTTGAGTAAGCTTTTGTCAGCCCCTTTAAGGATTTCGTAAGTAACGCCTTCTTCTGTAACCAACGCCCATGCGCCTGTGCCTATATCACGGCGTTCGATTGTACCTGTAAGTGTAATGCTCATAAACAGTGCTGAGTTGTGAGTGCTGTTAGCGGATAGCTAAGGTTTAGCCCGTGCTGAGTGGGGGAAGTAGGGAATTAGGAGTTAGGGTTAGGAGTTATAAAAATTGATTCCCCATTCCCCATTCCCCATTCCCCATTCCCCATTTATGCGATTTTTTCTTCGTTTTTCAATGCTAAACGAACCAGTCCATAGCAGATTAGGGCATTAGCGATGAGGAAAAGGCGTGATATGTTGCCACTTCCCAAACCCCAAACAGCTGGATCTAAAAACGCACTTACTGTCAAGCAGGCTGCTATACCTAATGTTGAACCAATGGCAAACCATTTCCAACTAGGATTTCCCAGCAGCAATGCCATTAACAAAATCGGAATCAGTACACTGGCAAATAGGGGATTCAACGCATCAGTTCCCTGGAGGGTATTACCTAGTTCGGGAATTGAACTGCCCAAAACCCGGAAAGGCCATTGGGGAAGATCAAAAATATAGATTCCCTTGAGGAAGAATAACCCGGAACTGCCAGCGATTAGTCCACTAGATAAAGACCAACTCCAAGTGAAGGGGAAGTAAACCCGTAAAAACCAAGCCAGTAGATAAGAGCCAACTACCATTAAAATCTTGGGTAATAGGGCCACAGCACCACCATCAATCCAAAAGCCAGGGTTAAGATAGCCGTTATCGCGTAACCACCGAAAGAAGTCTGGAAAACTGATTTGTCCTCCAAAAGCTAGTCTGACTGCTGCTTCTGCATTGAGTTGTCCAGCGCCATAATAGTTCAAACCATCATCTTGGATAACTCGCGCTGACTGCTTGAGGACTTTTAAAACTTCATCTGGTTCTTTGATACCAGCAGCTTTAATTAATGCTGCAACGCCTGCAACGTGGGGAGAAGCCATGCTTGTACCCTGGAAGCCAAGAAATACCCCTTCGCCATTTTCATCGATAGTTTCTTGGAGAATCTTACCAGCTTCACTACCACCAGGAGCCGAGATATCTACCCCAGCACCAAAGTTAGAATAAGGCGCTCTTTCGCCATCTGGGCCAATTGCCGAAACGCCGATTACATAAGGATATCGGGCTGGATAGCTTGCACCATTGGTATTTTCATTCCCAGCTGCGGCAATGATAACTACACCTTTTCTATGGGCATACTCGATCGCTTCTTTCATCAACTTGCTTTCACCGCCACCACCCAAGCTCATATTAATCACATCTGCGCCTTTATCAGCAGCAAATTTAATCGCTTCGGCAATATCGGCAACTGTACCGCCGCCATAAGAACTGAGTACCTTAAGTGGCATCAGACTAGCTTCATAAGCAATTCCAGCTACACCATATTTGTTATTTGTGGCTTGAGCAATAGTTCCGGCAACATGGGTACCGTGGCCGTTATCGTCTTTGGCTTCTTCTCGGTCGTTAACAAAATCATAGCCTTTGACAAATTTTGTCTCATATAAGTCGCGCACCTTAGTAATCCCGGTGTCAATTACCGCAACTGTAATGCCACTGCCTTTGGTTTGACTCCATGCGCCTTCAATACCGATTTTGTGCAAGTTCCACTGCTTGCTGTAATATTGATCATTGGGGCCAGTTAATGATGGGCTTGTCTCATCATCATTTTCTTGAGGTCTCAAAAATTCTCCTAACCAAGCTTTTTCACCTGGTTGGGGAATCTTTGTATAGATGTAATTTGGCTCAATGAATTCTGTAGCTTGGGCAAACTGAGATTTTTTCAGTTCTTGGAGTCGCTGGCGATCGCCTTTGACAATATATACATGATCTTTTTCTGAAAACTTGTTGTCTAATTGGGGTGTAACGTTGTATTGTTTGGCGATCGCTTGGAGATTCTGTTGCACCACATCTGATGGAATATCTTCCCGAAAATCAAGCAAAATCGTCTCAAACTCTCCTTTAACTGCCATTCCCTGGAAATTCAGGAAACCAAATATGGCAGCTCCCAGCCCAATGACAAACAAGCACAATAATATAAGTTTTCTCATATTAACTCATCACCGCTTTTTGCCAGTTTGCTCACTACCATAACTTATCTCCATCCTTTGTTGGTGGATTTTGCACTTTTAGTTACAAGTCTCACTTCATTACTCAGGACTTTTTGAAACGATGGAACGTGGTCTTTTGTGGTTGCCGCTATTAGTAATGTTTTTCTGGTTGGCTTGGCAAGGCTCGAAAGAGTATCAAAAAGTTGAAGCCTATCGCGGTTGGGCAGAACAATTTGAACGTGCTAAGTACGATATTTATGCTGTATTAGGTCAAAAAGACAATAATCTCACTTGGGGAAAACCCACACCTCAAGGGCCTATTAAACTAGAAACATTCTCTTTGCTTGATATTAAGCAAATTAACTTTCTAGTAGATGATAAATCAGTAGATGTGGATAATATACCGCAGAAAGGTCGTTCTATAGAGCTAGAATTTCTCTTTTCCGAATCTAATAAATCGGTGCGTGTTCCATTTACCGAAATCCCTTTGGCGGCGGAATGGGGAAAGTTTTTGCAAGGGCTATTACAAGACTTGCAAACAGAACCAAAGAACTAGTTATATTGAAGCTACAAGTTCTCGATTATACTACTGTTCCTGTACATAAAATTAGATTGGGTAAACGACATAGCTGCAATTCTGAAATACTCACAAAGGTGATTTTTTGAATTATTAATTCTTACTCTAAATTGTCCAATAAAAAATATGCTTCTGGGTAGATGAAAAGTAAGTCAAGGGGTAGCATAAAATACTAAGGCATAGATGATTAAACCGTGAGGAATACGGAAGTTTACTACGCTAGATAGATGCGGTTAGAGAACACTAAATGTTAAAGGTTAACCGCTTGCGGCTGCAAGATATATTCAAAATCCCAAGAAATACACTTGTGGCAAAAGCCGCAAGTGTAATACCCATCTTGGTTGGCAGCTTGGTGCTAATTGGCTGGTGGCTTGGAATTGAAATTCTCAAGCGCGGCTTCCCTGGTAGTCCCGCCACGATGAAAGTCAATACAGCGTTGTGTTTTGTGCTGTCTGGTTTATCATTGTGGCTGTTTTTAAAGGCAGGGAATCAGGGGAAAAGAACAATTCAAAACTACCCTGACTCTTCGACCTTTCGACTTCTCTACTTCCCTACTCTGGTAATTTCCAGGGTCTGTGCAATAGCTGTCACCACAATTGCTGCACTTACACTTTGTGAATATCTGTTCGGCTGGAATCTAGGTATTGATGAGGTGCTGTTCCTGGATTCGCCAACTAGTATGACGACATTGTATCCGGGGCGAATGGGGGTGAACACAGCATTCAACTTTATGCTGGTCAGCATTTCCCTACAGATTCTGATTAATCCAAAAAACCACCGTAGTTATTGGTTTGCTCAGATTATCGCTCTGATCGCTACTTTAATTTCCTTTCAGGCGCTCATGGGCTATGCCTACAAAGTGAAAGTTCTTTACGGACTTGCCCCTCATACAACATCGATGGCTTTACATACAGCGGTGTTGTTCATTTTACTAAGTATAGGTATTCTGTGGGCGCGGGCAGAACAGGGGTTAATGAGGGTAGTTACAAGTGATACTTATGGTGGCTTACTGGCACGTCGTTTGTTGGTTGCCGCGATCGCAGTACCTTTTATATTAGGATGGGTAATTGTTGAAGGTCAACGTGCAGGACAATACGATCCGGCTTTTGCGGTATCGGTGTTTGCGATCGTCCTGATTGTGATTTTTACTATTTTGATTTGGCAAAGTGCCAGGGTTATTGAACGCCTTAGCCATCAACGCGATCTTGCTCAAAAAGCACTGAGAACCTACCAGGATAAACTAGGAAGTTTCGTAGATTCTAACGTTATTGGTATTCTGTTTGGCGATGTGTATGGCGGTATCCAGGAGGCAAACGACGAATTTCTCAGGATGATTGGTTACACCCAGCAGGATTTGTCAGAGGGTAGATTAAGTTGGAGCAATATCACACCACCAGAGTATATATACTTGGATCTGCGAGGTGTCGCCGAAGCACAAGGAAACACTAACGCTACTTGTACGCCCTACGAGAAAGAATATATTCGCAAGGATGGTAGCCGCATCCCAGTTTTAGTTGGTTACGTGTTGTTAGGAGAAAAACGGGAAGAGTCAGTAGCATTTATCCTCGACTTGAGCGAACGTAAACTTGCAGAAGCAGAGCAACAAAAATTAGTATCGCTGGTAGAAAATAGCTCTGACTTTATCGGCATCGCCAGCCTTGAAGGTCAATTACTCTATATAAATGATGCAGGTCAAAAACTGGTAGGACTTGCTAACCTTGAAGATGTGAGGCAAAAAGTAGTATTAGATTACTTCATGCCCAAAGACAAAACCTATTTTCAAAAATATATACTACCGACTGTACTATCAGAAGGTCGTTGGCAGGGAGAATTCTGCTTTCGGCATCTCCAAACAGGTCAACCAATACCAGTTGATTACAATATCTTCACTGTTACAGACAACAACACAGGTCAGCCAATTGCCTTAGCAACTGTGACTCGTAACATTAGCGAACAAAAAAAGGCTAAAGAAAAAATCTTACAACTAAACAAGGATCTACAGCGCCGCATTACTGAGTTACAAACTTTGTTGGAGGTAATTCCCATTGGAATTGGCATTGCCGAAGATCCACTATGCCAAAATATCAAGGTAAACCCTGCTTTTGCCAAGCAGTTGGGGATATCGTCAAATACAAATGCCTCTCTCAATGTTCCTAGTAACGAAAAACCGACAAATTTTAAAATCTACCGTGAAGGAAGGGAACTCTCAGCAGAGGAACTGCCAATGCAATACTCTGCTGCTCATGGTGTCGAAGTTGTGGATTGTGAACTTGAGGTAGTCCATGAAAATGGAAAAATTGTCAACCTGTTGGAGTATGTTGCACCTCTGTTTGATGAAGAGGGTAAAACTAGAGGAAGCGTTGGTGCATTTTTAGATATTACGGAGCGCAAACAGGCAGAAGAAATACTTCTAAATCAGCAAAAATGGCTTGAGGATGTGTTAAATCTGATGCCAAGACCCTTGCTGTTTATCGAACCAGGAACGGCGCGGGTAACTTTTGCAAATCGCTCTGCTAATGAATTAGCTGGGGGCGAATTTCCTAAAGGTGTACCAGCAGCAGATTATCACACAGTTTACCACTATACAGATGCGGCAGGCGATCGCATTCCCAATGAACAAATGCCAGGAGTGCGGGTTGCCCTTGGCGAACGTCTCAATGGATTAGAAGTAGATTGGCACACTCCCTCTGGTGTGCGCTCTCTACTGATATTTGCTGATACCTTGCCAGCAATGCACGGTCATTCGGCTACCTGTATCTTGGTGTTCCAAGAGATTAGCAACCTCAAACAGGCAGAAAAAGCACTCTCGTTAGGTTACAAAAGACTAAAGCTACTATTTGACACAGCCAACGATTTACTCTCAAGCCAAGAACCATTACTACTAATCGATAGCGTCTACCGAAAACTAAAAGAGCAAATTGGAATAGAAGTTTATTTGAACTATTTGGTTGAGGAGAACTCTCAAGTAATGCGGTTAGGGTCTTACAGTGGTATTTCCCAAGAACTGGCCAAGGAAATCGAGTCGTTGGCTTATGGTGAAACGGTTTGCGGTACTGTAGCCCAAAAGCGTTGTGCAATAGCTCTAGAGAATATACAGCAATCAACTGACCCAAAAACAGAATTGCTTCGTTCTTTAGGTATTACTGCTTATTATAGTTATCCGTTGATTGCCCAAGGACGGTTGTTAGGTACTCTTTCTTTTGGCAGCCGGACTCGGTTAAGCTTTACCGAGAATCAAAAGGGGATGATGCAAGCAGTATGCGACCAAATAGCGATCGCAATGGAACGCGCTAGTTTAATTGCTTCTTTGCAACAACAAACTGAGCAGTTGCAAGAGGCGAACCGTATGAAAGATGAATTTCTGGGGATATTGTCTCACGAATTGCGATCGCCCCTCAATGCAATTTTGGGCTGGGCGCAACTCCTGCAACGAAGCAAGCTGAGTGAAAGCCAAATAGCTAAGGCTACGGAGACAATTGAGCGCAATGCTAAGGCGCAAACCCAGCTAATCGAAGACTTACTCGATATATCGCGGATGATTAGAGGCAAGTTGCGCCTCAATGTCCGTACTTGTAATTTGGTTCCGATGATTGAGTCAAGCTTAGAGACTGTTAGCCTAGCCGCTCAATCCAAGGAAATCGATTTAAGATTTTCCATCATTCCCTCAAAAGAAACGCGAAATGCGCCACCGGGGATACTCCCCGTGGTAACAATCGCGCCAAATTCAGATTTGGGATTAGAAATCAATCACGAAAATCTAGAATCAAGAGAAGCGGAATTCCAAAGCAATCAACGTTCAAAGGACAGCAGCGAAAATTCCCAATTCCTAGTTTCCGGTGATTTTGAGCGTTTGCAGCAAATTATCTGGAATCTGTTATCTAATGCCATCAAATTTACACCCACAGGTGGACAGGTAGAGTTGCAATTGTCAGTGGTAACTGGCGAAGAAAAACAACATATAACAGAGAAATATGCCCAAATTCAGGTGATTGACACAGGTATTGGTATTAGCCCTGATTTTCTTCCCTACGTCTTTGATCGCTTTCGTCAAGCTGATAGTTCTAACACTAGAACTTATGGTGGATTAGGGCTAGGATTAGCGATCGTGCGTCATTTAGTAGAACTACATGGTGGTACTGTTCATGTAGATAGTCCGGGTAAAGAGCAAGGATCAACGTTTACAGTCAAGCTGCCACTTTTGAAAAGTCATCTATTCACAGTCTCGCAGCCTCTGCCCCTCCCCTCTTCACCTCTTCACTTCGTCTCCCTCCTTGGTGTGCGGGTAGTGGTTGTAGATGACCAAACCGATAGCCGTGAATTTATTACCACAGTTCTCGAACAGTGCCAAGCCGAAGTTAAATCAGTGGCATCAGTTCAAGAAGCATTGCAGGTAATTACAGAATGGAAACCAGATGTTTTAGTCAGTGACATTGGTATGCCCAATGAGAATGGTTACTCTTTGATCCGCAAACTGCGATCGCGATCACCAGAACAAGGGGGAAATATTCCCGCAGCAGCATTGACTGCTTATGCGAGGGCAGAGGATCGGATGCGAGCTATACAAGAAGGTTATCAGCTACATTTACCCAAACCTATTGAAGCGGCTGAGTTGGCTACAGTAGTCGCTAGCCTTGTTGGACGGACTTAGACAGAATTGGGCATTGGGAAAAATTCTTGCTAACTCCTGCATACCCTTTTTTGCAATTAGGACTTACGCATTAAGTACGAAATGTAAGGACAATTCAGCAAGCCCTATTTATAGCTTTATCTTTTTTTACTCACAATACCCAGAAAGCAAAACAAGAAGGATACATATAAATCAATACGGTTCAGTTAAGGGCTATTGGCAAAAATTTTGGGTTTTTGAGACGCGAGAAATCGCCGTCTCTACAAGTGTTTTGATGTGTATTGACATATAAAGAAGAAAGCGCCCTCCCAATTCGGGAGAGCGCTTTCTTATTTAGCTAATTGAGTTAATGCTTGAGAATTAACCGTTGATAGCAGGAGCAGAAAGAGCAACAGGAGCAGATTCAGCAGATGCCA